>CAOKET010000021.1 GCA_948467605.1 uncultured Mycoplasmatota bacterium
CTCCTACTATAACTAAATTATACAGTTCATAATATTATATTTCAACATATATCTACATCTATTTACGCTTATTCAATCCAGTATTTACCTAATATATTTATATTTTATATACAAAAAAAATTACAAACTCATTTTTGTAACTTTTTATACTTTATAATATTAAATTTTAACTATAAACTATCCCCATAAATTTTTGGGATATTCACCCACTTCTATTAATGAATTTATCTCATCAACCAACATTTGCTTATCTTCTCTATAAGTTATTCCTTGCCATTTAGAAGTTGTACTAAGTAATTCTACTTTTATAATGTTTTCTGCAACCATTTTTGCAACAACATCTGCGATTAAATACTCACATTTATCAATTGTAGAACTATGTTGAAGTAAATACTCCTCAAAATGCTCATCTATATAATCTATTACATTCTTTGAAAATCCAAACATATTCATAGATACTGTTGTATCATTATTAATTGTAAATGGTTCTCCACCTTCTAAAGGTGTTGCAGTTATTATGCCATCTCTTTCTTCAACAATACTTTCAACTAGTTTTGTAAGATAACCATCTTGCCCATAACATACACCTCTTTTAACAGAACCATTTTCTGTCAAGGTATTTTTCACTTTATAACCTACTATAGCATATGTATCATCATGTCTTTCATCCAAGAATTTACTTATTACAAAATACGCATCTCTTCCATAAAAATCATCTGCATTTATTATTGCAAAATGTTCATTAACAACATCTTTACAACAAAGTATTGCATGAGATGTTCCTAATGGCTTAGTTCTATCACTAGGTAATTCAATTGATTTAGGTACATTATCATTTTTCTGGAATACGTATTCAACTTTAACTTTCTCTGAAATTCTATTTCCTACTGTTTGTTTAAATAATTCATAATTTTCTTCTTTTATTATAAATACTACTTTGTTAAATCCAGCCTTAATCGCATCATAAATAGAATAATCTATTATAAACTCACCAGTTGGTCCAACTGGCTCAACTTGTTTTAACCCCCCAAATCTGCTTCCCATTCCAGCAGCCAATATAACTAACGTTTTATCCATTTAATTCTACCTTCCTTATACTTTTATGATTCTTCATTACTTTAATTATACCATATGGCTTAGCAAAAGCAACAGTTAATATTCCTCTCTCATCAGCAATTACTATACCACTTTTATATTTTTCATGATATACATGATCTCCTAGTGATATATCATTTTCTTGTTTATTTATATTTTTTGCATTCATTATAATCTTAGGTTTACTTAAATTATCTAAATAATCTTCACCTATTTCACTTATAAACCTACTTTGAGGATTAGCACTTTCCTTACCAAAAAGCATACGACTTCTTGCATTTATTAAATACAATTTTTTTCTTGCTCTAGTTATTGCAACATAACAAAGTCTTCTTTCTTCCTCTAATTCTTCTGGATTCATTAGTGAATTAATATGTGGAAATATCCCTTCTTCAAGTCCAATTATAAATATAGCATCAAACTCTAATCCTTTTGCCGAATGAACTGTCATTAAAGTAACCTGATCACTAGATTCTTTATGTTCATTCATATCACTAACTAATGTTATATTTTCTATAAAAGATTCTAATGTACCATCTTCCTCTTCCTCAAATCTCTTTGTTATTGATTTAAACTCTTCTAAGTTTTCTAATCTTATCTCATCTTCTATTAAATTTGGATCATATTCAGATTTCAATCCAGATTTTTCTAAGACTAAATCAACTAATTCAGTTAAAGTAAGTTTTAAAGAGGCCTCTTTAAATTCAAGTATTAATTTTTTAAAATTTAACTCTTTAGATGAGGAAATAGCATCAAACATACTTATTTCCTGCTGCATTGCTTTTTCTTCTATTGCCTCTATAGTTTTTAATCCTATTTTTCTTTTTGGAACATTTATTATTCTTTTTAAACTATTGTCATCTTTCTCATTATATATTAATTTTAAATAACATATAAGGTCCTTTATTTCTTTTCTATTATAGAAATAAACACTACCAACTATTTTATATGGAATAACACTTTTCATAAGACTTTCTTCAATTGTACGTGACTGCGCATTAGTACGATATAATACTGCTATTTCTTGATATGGCATACCATCACTAACTAGCCTTTTTATTTCATCTACAACAAAATCTGCCTCAGCCTTCTCATCACTAGCCCTATAATATTTAACCATATCTCCATCATCATTAAGTGACCATAAGTTTTTATCTTTTCTTAAAACGTTATTTTTAATAACATTATTAGCACAATTAAGTATATTTTTAGTACTTCTATAGTTTTGCTCTAAAAGAATAGTCTTACAAGTTTTATAATCTTTTTCAAAGTTCATTATATTTCTATAATCAGCATTTCTAAATGAATATATACTTTGATCTATATCGCCAACAACGCATATGTTTTTATATTTAGCACTTATCATTTTAGATAATATATATTGAACTGTATTAGTATCTTGATACTCATCTATAAATACATATTTAAATTTTTCTTGATATAATTTTAAAACATCTGGATTCTTATCAAATAATTTAATCGGAAGTATTAATAAATCATCAAAGTCTATACAATTATTTGATTTTAATATTTTTTGATATTTTATATATATTTCTTGAACTATTTTTTCAAAATCCATATGTGCATATTTACCATATCCTATTTCATCTATCATTTCATTTTTAGCACTACTAATTTTATTTTTTATAACTCTTGGATTATAGTATTTTATATCCAAACCCATATCCTTAACTATTTTCTTTACTACAGAAAGGGAATCATCGCTATCCATTATAGTAAAATTCTTATCATACCCTAATAAATCGTAATGCCTTTTTAAAATCTTAAGACCAAATGAGTGAAATGTTGAAATCCAAATATTATATACATCATGTCCTATTTTTCTTTGAATCCTATCTCTCATTTCACGACTTGCTTTATTTGTAAATGTTATAGCAAGTATTTCATCAGGATTTGCCAAATTATTTTCTAATAAATAACAAACCTTTTCAGTTAATACTCTAGTCTTACCACTACCAGCACCCGCCAATATAAGTAATGGCCCATCTACACATTCTAAGGCCTCTTTTTGTTTATCATTTAAATCCATACAGTACTCCTTTTAAAGATTAAAAAAGTTAGGGTCAGATACCTCTAACAATTTTTTTTCTTAAATAAATTTAATGCTAATTCAAATTCTTCTTTGTTCTCTAAAGGAACTATTACTTCCCCATTATCTTTTTTTATAACTTTCCTAATGCAAAAATTATTGACATTATTCTCTTCTGATAAATACATATAGCAGTTATCATGATCATTTATAGTAGTAACAACTAAATACTTTAAACCATCTTCTAATGTTACACATTCTACCTCTACCATTATCTAGTTTTACCTCCAATTTCTGATTTAACCTCTTCTACTCTTGACATCGTACATACATATTCATTCATATACTTTTTATACCCTTCTATATCTAATTCTCCAGTTTCCTTAACAAAACCCCTTTTTATGATATAATCTTCGAAGTTTTTATACTGTTCATATTCTGAATCATAAGATCCTAAACGTGCCATAATATCATTCATATGTTTCATTCTATTATAATCTAACTTAGTATAAACCGCATATAAAAGGCATTCTTTATCTGTATCTGATTCTGAAATAGAAAAAGCAATATCATCTGTATCATACCAATAACCACTATTATCACTTGTTCTATGAGTATTTTCAGTTACTATAGAGCCCATATTATGCATATACTGACTTCCTGATAATTTATCACTAACATTATTCGCTAAAGCAGATAGTGCAAAACCAGTAATTGTTGCTGAGGCAGCTATTGCAATAAATCTAGCCTTTAAATTACCCTTTGAAATACTTTTATGTTCATCATTAGTTCTAGGTACTTCATCACCTTTAATACTTTTCTTCTCTATACTCTCAGTAGCGATTTCTATATATTTTGTACTTTCATCCATATCAAACACCAGTCCTTATATATATTATACCAATTTTATTTTTATAAGTAAATACAAATTAAACCACACCAAATATTATACTTTGAATATAATACGAATGAAAAAGGAGGATTTATGAAAAAAATTATCATCACTATAATTTTAGTTTTAATGCTTACTATTTCAATTATACTTATTGCAAATAGTAATAAAAAAGAAAATAGCAATTTAACAAAATTAAAAGTTGCAGAAGTAACACACTCTATATTTTATGCCCCACAATACTTAGCAATAGAAAAAGGTTATTTTGAAGAAGAAGGACTTGATATTGAATTAATACTAACACCAGGTGTGAATAAATAATATGTAATCATAAACTTTTATTAAACTTATAATAAATTATAACTTTTTTTTCTTTTGATACTGTTATCCTATCAATAATATAAAAGAGTAACTTTCTATCTAGTTTAATAAAACCATCTATAGGGATATTTATATGTTTAACTTTATATCCATCAAGTATATTTAATCTATTATTTATACTCTTTAATTCCAATTCAATATTATAAAGCAATAATTTATATGACTCATCACCAATTATCATATTTTCTCTATCACTATATATTTTCTTTAAATTTAATAATAATTTATTTTTTTTATTATTTAAACTAATTCTTTCATTATTAATCTTTTCTAAATTGCAACTAAAATTAATATTTTGTAATAATTTAGCAATTTTATCCCTATCTATTAATTTAAAATACTTTTTAACACTATCTAATACTAACTTTTCTAACCTCTCATATATAATAAAATGAGAACTACATAAATGTAAACGTGGATTTCTAACATATTTATTACAGTTAACTATATAATGAATGTTATTTTTATTTCTTTTATCACATCTAACACTAAGTAATGAATTACATTCAAAACAATATATAAGTCCTTCCAATAATAATTTATCCCTAGTAGTTTTTAGTTTTATTCTAGTGTTTTTTTTATTCACTAATTCAAATTCTTCTATACTAACAATAGGTTCATGAGTATTTGGAACTATAATCCAATTACTCCTATCTAAAACAATTCTTTTTTTAGATTTATAATTAAGTTTAGATTGTCTTCCCTGTACCATTGAACCAGTATACATTAAATTAGATAAAATATTATGAATAGTACTACTAGTCCAAATATTTGCACATCTACATCTAGAAGATATTTTTCTTCCTTTATATACTATTGGCGTAATTATATTATCATTATTTAAAATAGAACATATTTCATCTTTACTCTTACCCGAAAGTGCTAAATCAAATATTCTTCTTACTATAGGAGCAGTTTCATAATCAATTATAAGTTTATGCTTATCATTTGGATCTTTTAAATATCCAAACGAAGGACTACTTCCCAAAAACTTTCCTTGTTGTTTCTTATTTTTTAATATTGATCTTATTTTTTTAGAAGTATCTTTACTTTGCATATCATTAAAAAGTGATTTAAAAGGCGCTATATCATTATTAGTACTATCTAAATATGTATCTATATTATCCAAAATAGATACATATCTTACCCTTTTCATTGGAAAATATTGTTCTAAATAGTAACCACTTTGTATATAATCGCGCCCAAGTCTTGATAAATCCTTAGTTATTACCATATTTATATTACCAGATTCAATATCTTTAAGTAATCTATTAAAATTAGGTCTATCAAATGTAGTGCCACTATATCCATCATCTACATATTCATCCACTAAACTCAAATTATTCTTCTCTATATATGAAAGCAATAAATTTCTTTGATTAATTATACTCTCACTCTCAACAACGCCATTTTTATTAATATCCTCTTTAGATAACCTTATATATATACCTACTTTATAATAACTATTAATTAAATTCATATGTTTTAATCATTATACTCTTTATAATGTATTTTTATATACTCTAAAATAAGGTCATCTAAAGAAATGCCATCATTATTAAAAATTTCAACTACTTCCATAACATCACCTATATAATATTATGAAAAAAACTACGATTTATCGCAGTTATTTACTTTATTATACCAAGACCCTCATAATAACTTATTGTTTCTTTTTTATTTTTCATACCCTCACTATAATCTATAACCTTCTTATCTTGAACTATTAAGGTAAGTGGGGTACCCCAATTCTTAGATTCATTAAAATAACTTAAAGAGCTTAAAAATTCCTGATATTCATTTTGAGTTAAAGTTGTTATATCAATATAATTTATTATAATATTTTTATCAAATGCTATTTCATTTAAAATAGGTTTATATTGATTACAATATCCACAAGTAGTTTGACCAATAACTAATATATTTTTAGAACTATTATTTAACATAGTCAAATAATCATTATAAGTTAGAATATTGAGATATGGATACGCTTCCTTATCAGAATTTATTATTATCCCTGCCTCATCTATATTAATTTCTTCATATTTAACATCTTTATCAATAAAATTATATTTTTTGTAAAATTCAAATAATTCATCTGGAGTTTTATAACCTGACAATTCAGCAACCTTTTTACCTTTTTTTACTATCACTATATCTGGTGTTGCAAATTTAGAATAATCTATTCCAAGCCTTGCTAATAACTCCTCAAAACCAGATACTAAATCTGTATCAATATATTCATATGAAACACCATATTTTTCCTTTAATGCCTCTAATACAGGTTTATATTTTACACACCATGTACATCCATTTCTACCAAAGTATAAAACTTTATTTTCTTTTGAATTTATTAATTCTTCCCACTCATTTACCTTTTTATCACCAGTAATATCTTTATATACTAAATATGATATTCCAACTACTGATACTACTAAAACCATTATAATAACCGTAATAATTACTAACATTGTATTGTTTTTTTTCACACTATCACCTAACAACTCTCATCACATAAATCACCTAATACCTTATGTATTCCTTCTAAATATATATCCTTTAACTCTTGCTTTTGCTCACTATTTAAAGGAATATAAGGATCCTTTTGCGATAAAACAGTATCCGTATGCATTAAAACAACTGTACCATTCTTTACAAAAACAACTGATGGAACATAAAGTCTTTTTATTTTATCATCATTTAAACCATCATAAATATCCAAATAATCATAAAGCACTTCTACAATTTTATAATAACCGCTTGTACCATTTTTCTTAGTAATAATCTTTCCATTAGCGTCTAATATCTTAGTATCTCTAATATCTTTTACATCTAAATAATATACTTCTTCTAAAGAACTTTCACCTAAAGCATCCAATAACACAGGAACAGCATTTCTGCACCAAGGGCAAGAAGGATAACCGAAATATATAACACCTGTTCCATCCTTTATTATATCAACAATCTCATCCTCAGTTTTATAAACAATATTAACATCAGTATCAATTTTTACCTCAGGATAAATCTTATCATTATTTATTTTACCATTTAATTCTTCATATTCTCTTTTAAAATTTTCATTATCTATAGTTATTTTATCACTTGCTTTTTTCTCAACTATTTCATATATAAAAAACATTCCTACAAATGTTATAAATACTGCAACAATTATTTGAATATATTTTTTCATACAAAATCCTCCTAACTGTATATAAACATATTATAACATCAATCATAGAATTTTTAAACTAATATATTAACATGAATACACTATATATTATCAACAGGTGCAGATAAAGTTACTGCCGCTGTATTATCAGGAGATGTAGAAATAGGATTCTGTGGACCAGAAGCAACAATATATGTATATAATGGTGGAGAAAAAGACTATATAATGACATTTGCTGGTCTTACTAATAAAGATGGTTCATTTTTAGTATCAAGGGAAAAAATAGACAATTTTACACTAAAAGATTTAATAGGTAAAAATGTTATTGGTGGAAGACAAGGTGGAATGCCAGAGATGACATTTGAAATGTCACTAAGAGAAAATGGTATAAACCCAAAAACAGACTTAAATATAGATACCTCAATAGCATTTGCTGCTATGCAAGGAGCATTTATAGGAGGTACTGGTGATTTTGTAACACTATTTGAGCCAAACGCAACACAAGTAGAAAATTCTGGATTTGGATATGTAATCGCATCTGTTGGAGAATTAGGAGGCAATGTACCATATACTGCATATAATGCAAGAAAAAGTTATATAGAAAAAAACCCTAAAATAATTGAGGGATTCCAAAGGGCAATCAATAAAGGACTTGAATATGTAAATACCCATAGTGCTGAAGAAATAGCAACTTCAATAATGAGTTATTTCCCAGATACATCAAAAAATGATTTAATATCTGCGATAAATAGATATAAGAAAATTAATGCTTGGAAAGAAAATATAAAAATATCAGAACAAGATTACACTAGACTAGAAGAAATAATGAAGGCATCTGGAGAATTAAAAGATGAAGAACGTGTATCATATGATAAATTATTCATAACTGATTAATATGAATATACTATCAATTAAAAAACTATGTAAAAATTATCATACAAAAACAGGGGAAATAGAAGCAGTTAAAAATTTTAATTTAGATATATCAGAAGGTGAAATAATTGCAATAGTAGGACCATCTGGCTGTGGTAAATCAACTATACTATCAACACTATGTGGTTTGGAGAAAAAAACAAGTGGAGATATAAAGTATGGTAAAGAAGATTTTAAATTAGGATACATGTTACAAAGGGACTCATTATTCCCATGGTTAACTGTATTAGATAACTGCTTATTAGGTTTAAAAATAAAAGGTAAAGTAACTGAAAATGATAAAAAACGCGTAATAAATTTATTAGACACATATGGACTTAAAGAATTTAAAAAGCATTACCCATCTGAATTATCTGGTGGTATGAAACAAAGGGTCGCCTTAATTAGAACTCTGGCCATTAATCCAGATATTCTTCTTTTGGATGAACCATTTAGCGCTTTAGACTACCAAACAAGATTAGCATTATCAGATGATATTTATAGAATAATTAAGAGTGAGAAAAAAACTGTAATCATGGTAACACATGATATTGCAGAGGCTATTAGTATGGCAGATAGAATTGTTGTAGTATCAAAAAGACCTGCTACTATTAAAAGTATCTACGATATAAAACTTACAAATAAAAAAAATCCTATTCAAAATAGAAATGCAAAGGAATTTAGTACATACTACAATACTATTTGGAAGGATCTAGATATACATGTATAGCGAAGATCATAAAAAATACTTAAAAAAAATAAAAAAAGAGAACATAATTGTAAGAGTTACGCAAATATCTATAGCATTATTATTTATCATAATCTGGGAATTACTTGCAAGATTTGGCGTAATAAATACATTTATTTCATCTAGTCCATCTAAAGTAATAAATACTATTATATCATTACATAACCAAGGAAATTTATATAATCATATATTCATAACTATCTATGAAACATTCATAAGTTTTGCACTTGGTTCAATAATAGGATTAATAATTGCAATAATAATGTGGTGCAACAAACTAATAGCAAAAACAATTGATCCATATTTAACAATAATAAATAGTTTGCCTAAGATAGCATTAGGACCAATATTTATAATATGGATAGGTGCCAATATAAACTCAATTATTACAATGGCTTTACTTATATCAGTTATTGTAACTGTAGTAACTATTTATAATGGTTTTATAAATACTGACAAAGACAAGATAACGTTAATGAAATCATTCAATGCTAGCAAGTGGCAAATATTCTCTATGGTAGTATTCCCAAGTAGTAAAAATACCTTAATAAGTTCTATAAAGTTAAATATAAGTATGTCACTAATCGGAACAACCACATATATGGAGAAATTCGTTTTTAAAATTTAATCTATTTTATTTTGTAATAGATTTTTAAATTATTATTATCAATTACAATTTTATCAATAATACATTCGATAACTAATCGTTGTTCTTCAAATGTCATCATATTCCAGAATGTTCTTAAATTTAATACCATATTTTTTGTAGTTTCTATTTTTTCATTGCTTGTTTTTGCTAAATCTAATTCCTTTTGAATCTTTTCTCGCTCTATTTGTAATGTCTTTAATTTATCTTTAATTTCAATAATATTAATACCTTCTGAAATACAATTTAAAAGATTTTCTATCTGTTTTGTAATTTTTGAAAACCTAGCCTGTAATTCGTCTATTTCACTTACACTGGCTAACGAAAAAGTATCTTCTAACCTTTTTTCATCTAAAGACATCATAAATATTTGTTCTAAAACGGAATCTTCAATTTCAAATGAATCAATTCTTTTATTCTTACAATTTGGATTTTTAATAAATTTAGGTTTACTTTTCTGCTGTGAATAGCAATAACAAATAATTCTTTGCCCCCACCTTTGATAGCGATATTTTGCTCCACATTGCCCACAATAAATTTTTCCTGATAAAAGATAATGTCTTGCTGTTCTAGTTTTACTTCGCATTTTGTTCATTCGAATTATCTCCTGATAAGTTTCTTCAGACACAACAGGTTCATGACACCCATCAAATATTTCACCTTTATATGGAACTTTACCAGTATTAGTAATACTTAGTATTCTTTTTTCAACTAAACTTTCATCCATTCCTACCATCGTTGATATTTTATTAAAACTCTTTCCGCCTAAATAAAGTGAAATCATTTTATTCAAGACTGTAACTCTTTCAGGATTAGGGACTAGTATTCCCTTTTCTTTGTCGTAATCATAAGGAAAAGGGATTTTTCCTCCTCCACGCCATAAACCTGCTTCTGCTCTTTTTTTAAGCCCTAATCTTGTTCTTTCTAAAATTGTTTCACGCTCTAGTTGAGCAAAAACAGATAATATCCCTATCATGGCTTTTCCAAAAGGAGATGTTGTATCAAAATTTTCTCTTATAGAAATAAAGCCTACATTATATTTATTAAATACTTCTTCTATCAAAAACAAGGTATCTCTTTGACTTCTCGAAATACGGTCTAGTTTATAAACAATAACACAATCTATTTTTTTGTTTTTTACATCATTTATTAAATTTTGAATTGATGGTCTATTTAAATCTTTACCACTAAAACCACCATCAATATAAAATTCATAGGAATCAAATTCTTTGCTTTTAGCAAAATTTACTAATAATTCTTTCTGTGCATCTATAGAATATCCTTCAACTTGCATATCTGTAGATACTCTTGCATAAAGTCCTGCTTTTATTTTGTTTCCTCCTCTTCTTATATAAAAGCATTTATAGTAAAAAAATCTTGCTCTTATATATTATCATAATTTTAAAATATTAAAAAGAGAATACCTTATATATCCTCTAGTTTAATGTTTACAATATATTTTTTTATTATTTCATATACTATGTTATTTGTTAAATTGATTTTCTTTAAATTAATTTCTTCATTATACAAATTATAATTAATTACTTGCATAATAAATCACCTAATTAAGTATATTATTAATATAATTTATTATACTAAATTTAATATCTATTTTTCGATTTCATCTATTTCCTTATTTAATAATTCCAAATAATCTTTTTCGGCAGTAGTCAAGTGTTTTTCCATATATTTTTCATATTCTTCATGAGCTTTTTTTAAGGCTTGGTCATGTGAAATTTTTCCACTACCTTTTAGAATATCTTTTCTTGTCATCTTAAGAAAAGTATCTAATTCATTTATCCAATCTTGCATTGTCATTGGGTGTCTATCTAAGGCATTAATTTCCGCAATATCTAAATAAGCAGAAACCATTCTATTTAAAATGTTCAATTCCTCTTCTGTTAAATAATTCTTTGCAATTTCAGTCTCACTTTTAGTAGGATAGTCTCCTTTAAAATTAGTAAGACCTAAGTATTCCTTTTTCGAATCTACTCTATTAAAAATTATTTCAGCAGCAGTATTTCCATGCGTAGCATAATGCATTTTATTTTGAACAGTTTTAAAGAAATTAATAGACAGTTCATCTTTAGGATTATAATCTATACTAGTCGCATAAATATCTAAGACCTTGCGCCAAAAAACTTTTTCACTGGATCTAATGTCTCTTATTCTAGCAAGTAATTCTTCAAAATAAGGATTTGTACCATTATTTTTCATTTTTTCATCATTAAGAACAAATCCCTTTATCATATATTCTTTTAATATCTTTGTTGACCATATTCTGAATTCAGTAGCCTTTTTAGAATTTATTCGATAACCTACTGCAATAATCGCATCTAAATTATAGTGTGAAACATTATAATTTTTACAATCGTTGGCAGTTGTCAAGAAATTCTTGACAACTGTATCCTTATCAAGTTCTTTTTCTTTAAATATATTATTTAAATGATAGCTAATATTTTGTTTTGTTGTATCATAAAGATTAGCCATGGTATCTTGGCTCATCCAAATATTATCATTTTCAATATTAACATCTACTTTTATATTTCCATCTTTTGATACATATATAATCATATTGTTATTCATAATTCTTATCCTTTCTATATTTCTATTATTTAAAGCACATAAATAAGATAATTATAATTTTTATACATGATTCAAACTATAAAACAACAAAATCATATCATCTAATTACATTTATACCACTTAAGTTAATTTCAACCAGTTCTTTTTATTTCTTATTTCGCTTCTAGTATAAGAGCCTAAGTAGATATAAAACACTTCTGTTAAATAAGGCATCATTGATTTTGTTCTCTCTAATTCCTTTAGTTTCCATACTATACTTCTTATAATATAAAATACATATTCAGTTTCATATTTTTGTAAATCTTCCATAGACTCATATGCATTTAATAAATTTATACTTTGATCTATTATATTTCCATTTAAATCATACATGAATATAGATGAAATCTCATCTAATTGAGTTGCTAAAATTTCTTTATTGGAAATTTTTTCCTCTTTTTTTATAGTTTTTAAAATATCTTCTTGAATCTTTTTCCAACTATGTAATGGATTTTCATAATCTATATTTTCATTTATAATCGCATCTATATTGAAATATCTAGATTTTTTATTAAAATTATTTAAAAATACAAGTATTTGCAGTTCAATTCCATCTTCTATTTTGATATCAAGATATTCTATTAATTTTATTATATTATGTCCAAAGTTTTTAATATTTATATCTTCACTTGTCGGAAAAAGTCCATTATTTTCACATCTATATTTTATAATTATAATTATTTTTAGTAATCTTTCTATACCAATTGATAGAGAAAAAAATGATTGATAGTAAAGTCCAACATTTAATATGGTAGATTTTCTTAAGGAATTTAGACCATTACCTAACATTGAACATGTTAAGTTAGCTTCATTTAATAATTGTTTTTCTTTTTCATTCATGATTTTACCTCGTTATCTAAAAAACTTCATTATATATCTATAACCTACAGATATAATAGCAGCTAGGCTATAGTAATCCGTTTTATATGTTTTTCTCCAACTCTTTTTTATTAAATATATAGCTAGATGTTTTATAATTGCTGATCTTTGAATATCAAATAACTCTACAATAGCTTTTTATGTCAGCCATAAGTTTTCATTTTCATATCTTACTGAAACGCATTTTTTTGTTCTTGAGTTTTAAAAACTAAAAATTCTTCTTTACTACTAATAACTTCTAAATCGTTCACTAAGTTGCATCTCCCATTTATTAAATTTCAAACAAAATTGGTAATTATATTATATCAAATTTGAATTAAATAATAAATGGCTTTAACTGTTAAAAATATTTCTCTGTCTGTCATTAATCGGAGTAATAATGGGTGAATTTCTGGTTTCAAAAGAAGGTATAGGATATTTAATAATGTATGGTTCTCAAGTATTTAATTTAAATCTAGTAATGGCTGGAATCATATTATTATGTATTATGTCAACAGTTATGTATTATGCAGTTTTCTATTTAGAAAAGAGGTTTACAAAGTAGACCCCTTTTTATATTTAATAATTAATAGTTAGTTTATCTATATCTTCTTGTGTAAGAGTTCCCCTATCCTTACAAATATTTAACACATCATTAATAAATACATTATCGTTTGTATATATTACTTTACCTATCAATTTATTTATATCTAAATCTTCCTCTACTGCACATATAAGTTCAGTTAAATAATAACTATCTCTTACTTCAATAAAATAATCTTCTATAAGAGAAAAATCCATATTATGTCTATTATAGTTAAATGCTAACCTAAATAAAGATTCTCTTTTATCGTTTTTAATACCAATTCTAGCTAAACGATTAAATGATTTTTGATTTATTTCAGGAGGCATAGGTACATATATATATTTAGTAATAAATTTTAAAAGTTCCTCATTATTCATTTTTTTTGCATACTTTCTTACTATAGAATTATTAGTAAGTAATTTAAATAATTTCTTATATAATCTTCCACCATCATGTACAGTATCTTTATCACTTAATAACTGGTTATATTTTTTATCTATAAATTCTAATTCTTTAGCATCCCTAAATTTATCATTTTTAGCCCTATCTAACAATTCCAATATATTATTTATTTTTGATATTCTCATTTTTTCTACTTTATCAATCTCATTGGGAATTGTATTCTTTATATCTTTAATATCTAAAATTAATTTATTAATGTCCTTAATTTCACTTTTGCTATAGTTAGATAAATCTATATTTTCAAGTTCAATAAGTAATTTATCGCTATTTATAAATCTATTAATATACCTGTACATAAGATTCAATATATCCATACTACAAATCTCCCATCTAAATAATTATAATAATTCAATATATTTTATTAACAAGTTATATATTTTCACCCATGAACTTATATAAGTTACTTCATCTACTGTATGATATTTTTCAATATTACTTCCAATCGAAATTAAATCTAATTCATTCATCCTTTTCTTTATTGCAGAACATTCAGTTCCACCATGGCCTATTTCTTCTTTAGGGTATTCTAAATATTCATTATAATATAGTTTTTTATATACTTCTAGTAATTTAGAATTTTTATCTACTTCCCATATAGAATCTCGATATACTTCTGATACTTTAAAATTGTTACCTAATTCTTTAGTATAATTACTAATACTTTCTAACCTTTTATCATCTATACTTCTACAAATGTAAGAAATCTTAACTTCATTATCTATTGTACTAATCAAACCAAGATTCGAAGAAGATGTTGAAGAAATAAAGCCACATTTAAGATTAAGTATTTGATTTATTATATTCTTTGTATCTTTTTTAGAAAAACTAACATTGTTATCAATTTTAGATACTTTAGAATGTATGTTTTTAAATAAATGTTCTACATCCAAACTTGTACTTATAACTACTTCACAGAAGGGTGCTATATCATTCTCAAGATTGCCTCCATTTATACTTTTAATAAAAATATCTTTATTATTTAATATATTAGCCATAGTAGTTATAGCATTTAAAGAAGAGAGTTCAATATTATCACCTGAATTACCCCCTGGAAATCCATCTATTAAAATTTTATAACTAGGTAAATCATTTTCAATTAATTCTGCCATATAAATGTACTCATTACATATATCGCCATCTGATCCAATAATAACTGTATCATCCTTAGAACCGTCCAAATTAATCATTCTCTTACTTAAAACTTTAGAATATGGAAATGTTACTGCACCATTAAATGTAGTTTCTTCTTCTGTTGTAAGAATAAACTCTAAGTCAGGATGCTTTAAAGTACTATCTTCCATTATAGTAAGTATCATAGCAAGCCCAACTCCTTGGTCTGCACCAAGTGTTGTATCATTTGCCATCACTCTATCACCATCTATTAAAACCTCTATACTATCAGTTTCAAAGTTGTGTTTACTATCTTTAGTTTTTAAACAAACCATATCTAGATGTGCTTGTAGTGCTATGGGCTTAGAATTAGTATTACCTTTTTTCTTTATTAAAACATTATTATTTTCATCTTTAAAATAATATAAATTATTATCCTTAGCAACACTCACAAAAAAATCTGCAATTTGTTCCTCATGTCCTGATTCTCTGGGTATCTTAGAAATTCTTAAAAAATTATTAATTAGAGTATCCTTCACTATTATCACCTAAAATCCATACAAATAAATATTAATATCTTTTTAAATTATTATCTTTTACATACTTTAAAACTTTAGTAAATACTTCACTATCCTTATAGATTGATTTATCATATTGATACCATACATCAAATGCATCTTTCGCACCATTCTCTAATATTTTTTGTATTTTAGAACTTTTGAAAACAATATTGTTTTTTTGATCTGTAAGTGGATGGTGACATCCCATATCTTGATATATTTTTGATTGGATATCTGCTTCCAATTTATCACAATAATGTACAAAAATACCATCATTCGTTGCTTTGTTATCAAACTCCAATAATCTAGTAAACATATCTTCATAATTAGTTAAATTACAAAGTATCCTTTTCCATGCCTCATGTTCAATAGTGGCTTTTTCTTCTGATGTTGAACCATCAAAAGGTGTAAGATCCCCAATATCTATCTCCCCTATTTCATGAATACATAATGTTTCTATTACTTTATCTAAATTAATATCAAAATCAAACTGGTAACACATACCTATTGCTAAAGCAATAGAACCAACAACATGTTCAGATATTCTCTCTATTCTTTTATAAGAAATATTCCAATGCTTAGAATCCCAACCAGATCTTATTGTCTCCATTAAAGTTCTATTTAAATAATAAAATTTAAATATCTCATAGTTTTTATAATCATCATTACCAAAAAAATCAAATTCTCCTTGTCTTTTAGCAATATTATATAATTCTAAAATATCCTTAGTTTGTATATTTTCTCTAACTAAATAATCATTAAAGAATGATGATAATGAGCCTTCAAACAATGCACAATCAAATAAAAATTTAAAATCTTCATCCTTATAAACACCATTACTTTCTGCAATATAAGTAACTCCATTCTTCCATATATTTCATCTGCAATACTTCTTTTATTATTAGTTGACATATAATACTTAAGATTATTAGCAAACATATAAAAATCTAATACATTTTTTATTTGATAATCTTTTATTTCCATAAAATTTACCTCCTGAAACAACTTAATATTTAACTAATATATTTTAATAACTCTTCAAATTCTTGATAACCACTTTCAGAATTTAGATGACCTCCACCAGAAATCATAATTTGATTATCAGTTATAGCATCAGCAAACTCCTTTTCAGCTTGATATTTAACATAAGGATCATTATTAGAATATAGACATACAATATCATCACAATAATTCTTAATGTCTACAAGATTATCAAAATACATACTTTCATTAACTGAATCATAATCCTGATTTATTCCTAAATAATTATTAAATCCACAAACAAAAACTAATCTTTTGACCTTTAATTTATTACTAACTAAAAACTTACAAACAAATATAGGCGCTATTGAGTGGGCAAATATTACAGTATTTTCATTTATAATACCAGATTCTACATAAGCCATTAAAAGTTTTGACCAATTCTCATAAGTTTGATATGAAACACCTGTTGGAAAATCTGGAGTATATACCTCCCCCCGCTTATTTCTATTTTATTCCTTAAATACGGAATCCAATTTACATATGGGTTTCCAAAACTACCATGAATTATAAAATAATTATTTTTCATCCTACACTTTTCCTTTCTTAACCTCTAAACTCCATTTAATTATACCATAAACATTTATTAATAAATACCCAACAGATACTAACAACATCATAAAAGAACCTTCACCTCTATTTACAAAAGTGATAATCCATATTGCTAAGTCTATTATATTATTAACTAGCCAAAGCCACCATGATTCCTTAAATCTTAATATCATTAAAGTTACACCACAAAGATTTATACAATTAGAACTTGAATCCATAAATGCCAATCTCTGTCCATTAATTAATGTTAGTAAATATCCAAGTAAGAAACTACCTAATATACAAGATAAAATAATAATAATTGAATTTTTGAATGTAAATTCTCTTACAACTACATTTTCATCTTCATCTAAGTTCTTATTCCAAGTAATAAACCCACTTATTTGTAATGGAGAAAATATAAATATATAAAAGAAGAATATTCCATATAAATTATTTTTAAGTGAAACATATCCCATTAATAAATAATTTATTAATCCTAAAATATAATTAGACCTCTTACCTTCACTTGCAAAATAAGCACATAATAAACCTGTAAAAAGTATTGTACCTCCAATTAAAACATCACGAGAGATAATACCAAATATCAAAGATAGAAAAAAACAAATAATAGTGACTACTAAATACTTTATCATACCTAATTCCTTTCAATAATTATATCTGCAACATTCAAATTTAAATCACTAAAAATAATCTTTCTCATTTATAAACTCCTTTTATTTATTTTTATCTCTTCCAAATTATCTAGTACAATAATATTTCATTTAAATATATTTTTTCTAGTTATCTACTTAATAAGTAGTATATCAATAATTAAAGAAAAAAACATCAATTTTTGATGTTATTCATTTATTATACTATTTATTTTATTATCAATATTATTTGTGTTATCCTTGTTATCATTAGTGTTATCGTTATTATCATTAACATTATTGTCATTGTTATCTATATCTAAATCATTATTATTTGTAATATCATTATTAGATTTTCTATTGACATGTACTGTATAAACCTTACTACTTCCATCTACCGCAGTTACTGTTATTCTTATTTCATTACTCCCTGTTTTCATATTAGTATTACCTGTTATTACTACTTTAGCATCTTTATCATCTGGTACTGCTGTTACTTCTATTGAATCAACGTCTTCATCTATATCTATTGAATAAGTAGTATTATCAGATGCGAATGTTATAGGATAGTTTGCAATAACTAATGATGCTAAATCATTATTATTTGAAACATCCTTAGGTCTTAAAAAATACCATAGCAAAAGTGCAACAGCAACTATTAATAAAATAATTCCAATAACTATACCAACCATATTATTATCTTTATTTTTCATATCATAACTTCCTTTCTAAACTTATTATGGATTTAAAAATAAAAATAATACAAAAAAAATAGCAATTTGCTATTTTACGCTCTCAGTATATACTGCTTCTTTATCTAAACCTAACATCATATAAAATACAAATGGTAAAAATGCTAAACCAAGTCCATATAATGCACTTTTATTAAATTTTTTAGCAATATTAATACTTACTAATACTTGAACAACAGTTAAAGCAAGTGACGCTAGTGATAAAATACCACTAAATAATAATGATAATGCTATAAAACCATTATAATATTCTGAAAATGAATTAAACATTCCTGTTGTAAAACTTACAATACTTACCCCAATATTTAAAAGTATTAATAGTGGTGGAAAATCCCCTAATTCATATTCAACATATAAATTATAGTAAGGAACTATTGCAGCCCAGCCTGGTTTTCCTGCTTTTTCAAATACTTTCCATTTACCTATCAATGTTACAACTGATGCGGCTAAAACAAGTGCCAAAATAATAACAAGTATACTTATTACTACTACAATAATTGTCATCTCCATTATGATACCTCCTAATACAATTATACTACATTTTTAACTTGTTTATTTTTTTTATTAAATATTCATTTAACTTATGACATTCATCTTCACTCATATCAGGCACATTGTCAAGTGGATAACTTATATTTAATTTTCTATATTTATCTACACCTATAGTTCTATATGGAAGTAACTCTACTTTTTCAATATTTTTTAATTTTGAAATATAAATTGCCAACCTTTCCATATAGTCTACTGAGTCATTATATCCAGGAATTATAACTTGTCTTATCCACATTCTTTTATTTAAATTTTGACAAGTCTTTAAAAACTTATCTGTTTTAGATATATCTTGTCCAGTTAAATCCTTGTATTTCACACTATCTATTTCTTTTATATCATATATTACTAAATCTACTAATTTTAATACATTATCATAATTATATCCAAACCCTGCTGTGTCTATACATGTATTAATACCCAATTTTTTTAATTTTACTATACAATTATAAATGAAATCAGATTGAAGAAGTGGCTCTCCACCAGAGAAAGTAACACCACCATCATTACCAAAATAATTCTTATACTTTTCTACTAAATTAACAATCTCATCTACTGTAACCTCTTTACCATTACCTTTTTCCCATGTTTCAGGATTATGACAAAATTTACACCTTAAACAACAACCCTGCATAAATATTACAATCCTTATACCAGGACCATCTAAAAGCCCCATTGTTTCGATAGAATTTATTACGCCTGTCACTTACATTGCTCCATGAAATGTTCTATTTATTACTTCTAATTGCTGTTGTCTATTTAATCTATTAAATTTTACTGCATATCCAGAAACCCTTATAGTTAAATTAGGATATTTATCTGGATTTTCCATCGCATCAATTAACATCTTTCTATTTAAAACATTGACGTTTAAATGGTGTGCACCTTGTTTAAAATATCCATCTAATATTCCAACTAAATTTTTAATTCTTGCATCTTCATCATTACCTAGTGCAGTTGGCACTATTGAAAAAGTATTTGAAATACCATCTTGGCATACATCACAATAAGGAAGTTTTGCAACCGAATTTAAAGACGCTAAAGCACCACTAGAATCTCTTCCATGCATAGGATTAGCACCTGGTGCAAAAGGAATTCCTGCCTTTCTTCCATCAGGTGTTGCACCTGTATTTCTTCCATATACAACATTTGATGTTATAGTAAGAACGGATAATGTTGAAGTTGCATTTCTATATATATTGTTTTGTTTTAAATAATTAGAAAATTCACTTACTAACTCTACAGCAATATTATCTACTCTATCATCATCATTACCATACATAGGAAAATCTCCATCAATTTCAAAATCTGTTGCCAATCCATCTTCATTTCTTATAGTTTTTACTTTAGCATATTTAATTGCAGATAAAGAATCTACAACAACTGATAAACCAGCAACACCAAAAGCCATTAATCTATCTACATTAGTATCATGTAAAGCCATTTGACCAGCCTCATATGCATATTTATCATGCATATAATGAATTATATTCATCGCATCAACATAAGTTTTTGAAATTTTCTTTAGAATATTAGAATAAGCAGTTCTGACAATATCATAATCTAACACTTCATCTGTTATTTTATCAACACCAAAAACTACTAATTTTCCAGATATTTCATCATATCCACCATTAATTGCATAAAGTAATGCTTTAACTAAATTACATCTAGCACCAAAAAATTGCATTTGTTTTCCTACTCTCATCGCAGACACACAACAAGCAATAGCATAATCATCTCCGTAAATAGGTCTCATCAAATCATCATTTTCATATTGTATTGAATCAGTCAATATAGATATTTTTGCACAATATTTTTTAAAATTTTCTGGCAATTTATTAGACCAAAGAATAGTCATATTAGGTTCAGGTGCTGGTCCTAAATTAATTAATGTATGTAAATATCTAAAAGAATTTTTTGTTACTAAACTTCTTCCGTCATTTGTAACCCCACCAATTGATTCAGTAACCCAAGTTGGATCTCCCGCAAATAAATCGTTATAATCTGGAGTTCTTAAGTGCCTTGCTATTCTTAATTTTATTATAAATTGATCTATTAATTCTTGTGCTTCTTCTTCCGTAAGAATACCTTCATTTATATCGTTTTCAATATATATATCAAGAAAAGTTGAAGTTCTACCTAAACTCATAGCTGCACCATTATTTTCTTTAATTGCAGATAAATATCCAAAATATAACCACTGAACTGCCTCTTTAGCATTACTAGCAGGTTTAGATATATCAAATCCATATTTTAATGCCATTGATTTAATTTTTTGTAATGCCTTAATTTGCTCACTTACTTCTTCTCTTAATTGTATTGTATCAGTATTTATATCAGTTATATTATCTAAATCTTCTTGCTTTTTCTCTATTAAAAAATCTATACCATATAAGGGAATCCTACGATAATCTCCAATTATTCTACCTCTACCATAAGCATCTGGAAGGCCAGTAAGTAAATGTGAACTTCTTGCCCTTCTTATTTCTTTTGTATAAGCATCAAATACTCCATCATTATGGGTTTTCCTATATTCTACAAAATGCTTCTTAACCTCTTCATTCAATTTATAACCATATGCATCTAATTCCTGATTCACCATTCTAAAACCACCATATGGGTTGACAATTCTTTTTAATGGCGCATCTGTTTGAAGACCTACTATTACTTCATTCTGTTCATCTATATATCCAACATCAAAATTATCAATTCCAGATAAAGTATTTACTTCAATATCTAAAACTCCTCTTTCTAATTCCTCTTTTATAAGTTCTTCACACCTAGACCATACTTTTTTAGTTTTAGAAGTTACGTCTTTTAAAAAACTTTCATCCCCTAAATACTCTGTATAATTATCTAATATAAAAGATTCTACATCTATCGTATTTTTCCACTTTTCACCCTTAAAATTCATAACATTACCTTTCTTCTCTAGTAAGTTCCTTTGTACTTACTGCATTTAATTCCATACCCGCTCTAATTCCCTTTTTATATGCATAATATCCCGCACATGCTATCATAGTAGCATTGTCAGTACAATACTTTATAGGAGGGGCGACTAATTCTATATTATTTTTTTCACATAATTTAGATAATTCTCCTCTAAGTCCTTTACTTGCAGCAACTCCACCAGATAATAATATCTGTTTAACATTGTATTCTAAAGCAGCCTTTATAACCTTTTTTGTCAAAACAGATACAACTCTATTTTGAAATGTAGTTGCAAGATCTGCCTTATTTACTTCGTTTCCTCTTTGTTGTTCATTATGGACTAAATTTATAACTGCACTTTTTATACCACTAAAACTAAAATCATAAGTATCATCATCTAGTGGATAAGGCAAGTCATAAGTATCATTACCAGTACTTGCCAGATTATCAATCGCAGGTCCACCTGGATAAGGAAGTCCTATAACCCTTGCAACCTTATCATACGCTTCACCTATCGCATCATCTTTAGTACTACCTATTTTTTTAAAAGAATACTCCTCATCCATCAAAACTATCTCAGTATGTCCACCACTTACAACTAATGTTATTAATGGAAAATTAAATTTACTTACTAACTTATTGGCATATATATGACCTGCTATATGATGAACTGGTACGAGTGGTTTATTATATATCAAAGCAAGCGTTTTAGCTGTTTCTAATCCAACTAATAACGAGCCAATTAAACCAGGTCCATAAGTAACTGCTATTGCAGTTATATCATCAATTGTAACATTCGCATCATCAAATAATTTCTCTAATACAATTGTTATGTTTTCAATATGACATCTACTTGCAATCTCAGGAACTACACCGCCATATTTAGTATGAACATCTATCTGTGATAGTATAACTGTTGCTATTTCATCAGTACCATTTTTTACTATTGATGCACTTGTTTCATCACAACTAGATTCAATTCCTAATATATATACATCATCCATACTTCTTACCTACTTTCTTTTTTCATTATATATGCATTTTCATCCTTATAATACTTATCCCTTATCCCAACTATTTCAAAGCCATGAGTTTTATATAAACTAATCGCAGCAATATTACTTTGCCTTACCTCTAGCGTAACATCACAATTACCAATTATATCAAGTGCCTTATTTAATAAACTAGTTGCTATTCCCATATGCCTATATTCCTTTAATACAACTATATCTATAATTTCGGCATAACCATTCATTTTATGAAAATTAATCATCGCAACAGTTAGTCCATCTATATCATATATATAGTAATAAGAATAATCATTATTTAATATATCTGATTTAATATAAGAAATATCTATATGTACATTATCACTATAAGTATTTAGTAGATTAACTATATAACAAGCATCTTCTTCATTAGCTTGCCTTAACATTTTTCTCCTCTGCCTCTGTCTTTTTTAAATAATTAGGATTAACTAAATGACAGTTCATATCAGGTAAACATTCACAATAATTAACAATAGATAATATATCTAAATCAGGTTTAACTACATCAATATCATTTATGTTACATAAACCAACAAATTTTTTTTCGCCATTTAAATTATTTACTATATCAAGTAATTCAGACAATAACATATATTTTTCTTCTAATATTTCATTAAAATTATTATCATATATAGAAGCATAAACATATCCTCTTCTAGCGTCTATAACAGGGATAACAAAATCTTTAAAATTAGTTGAAAGTGCATATGATTTTAAACTAGAAATAGTAACTATTCGTTTTTTTAATCCCCACGCAAAAACTTTTGCACAAGTAACTGCTATTCTTATCCCAGTAAATGACCCAGGACCATTTATAACTATTATTTTATCAACCTCATTTGGAGTAAGGTTATGTTTTTTTAATATCTCTTTTACTTTAAGCAAAAAAAGATTTGAATGTGTTTCAAGATCTTTTATTTTTACTTCATCTAATAATATATTATCATTTACTAGTCCAATATTTAGATCTTTAGAATGAGTATCCATAAATAAAGAAATCATAAAACTGCCTCACATAAATCCTCATATTGCTTTCCGTGTGGAGTAATATATAAAATTCTTACCTCATCATTTACTATTTTGATATTTATATCTAATCTCTCCTCGGGAAGTTTATCTTTAATGATGTCAGCCCACTCTATAACAACAACACCATTTTTTGTAAAATAGTCCTCAATTCCAATATCAGTAGTTACTTCTTCCAATCTATATAAATCCATATGATATAAAGGAAGTTCACCATCATATTCTTTAATTATATTAAATGTTGGAGATGTAATATTTTCATCAATTCCAATTGCTTTTGCAATTCCTTTAGTAAATATAGTTTTACCACTACCTAAATCACCTTGCAAACATATAATCATATTTGGAAATTTTTCTGATTCAAAATTTTCAGCTAATTCCATTGTTTCTTCTTCATTATGTGTTGTTATTTTATATTCCATTATTATCACCAAAATTATTATAGCAAAATAAAAATATAATATTCAATACTTTTTATATCATTTTACACTATATGAATAAAAACTACATATATTCTTCCATATTTTTTTCAATGAATCTGTAAGTTTCCATAAGCAATTCTTCATACAATTCCAATATTTCTTTACAAGTATTATTTCTTCTTTCCTCATTAATTTTAATTTCTATCTTTTCAACAATTTCACAACAACTTGTCAAATAAAAATCCATATAATATCCCACCTTAAGAGTTAACTACGAATAAACAATTATATTTTATCACATAAATGCGAACAAAACAAGTGCTATAAGCACGTAAACTTATAAAGTGATTTATGAGAAAATATATTTAAGAAAGGTGATGCTTATGGGATTAAAATTAAGTGATAATTACTATTATGATGTAATTAGAAAAAATATCAAAAAATTCCGTAAGGAAAAAGGATTTACACAAATCCGTCTTGCAGAAGAAGCAGAGTTATCACCAGATTATATATGTGAAATTGAGAGTTTAAAAAAACAAAAGAGTTTCAGTATTGCAGCGCTTGGAAGAATAGCAGAAGCACTAGATATTGATATAATAAATTTTTTTGAAGAATTGATATGAACCCCGTTTCTTGGACAAAAAAAGGAAACGAGGTTTTATTATGTCAA
>CAOKET010000022.1 GCA_948467605.1 uncultured Mycoplasmatota bacterium
GAATATATGACATATGAGATGGATCAGAAAATAATACACAATACAGAGCTATATGGTGCGAAAAAGGAGGGATTAGAACAGGGAGAAAGACAAGAAAAATTGTCAATAGCAAGAATGATGTTAAAAGCAGGAGAAGATATAGAAAAAATAATGTTATATACTTCTTTAACGAAAGAGGAAATAGAACTTTTAAAATAAATTTAATTTAATATTAAAACGACAATTTATTAATTGTTGTTTTTTTATAATGTATTTGGGTGATGAGATGAAAGTATATTGGGATTTATTATTTTTACTTAATTTTGCTTTTGATTTTATTTTGTTACTAGCAGTGTCATTGGTATTAAGACGTCGTTCTAAAATAAAAAGGTTGTTTTTAGGAGCGTTTTTAGGAGCATTAAGCATATTTTTGCTTTTTATAAGTATAAATAGTATAGAACTTTTTATAATAAAGTTTTTAGTAAGTGTTATTATGTGTTTGGTAAGTTTTTCTTTTAAAGATTTAAGGTATTTTATTAGAAATATGTTGTATTTATATATGACTAGTATTGTATTGGGGGGATTCTTATATTTTCTCAATATAGAGTTTAGTTATAAACAAACTGGTCTTGTATTTTATCATAATGGACTTTCTATAAATTTTATAGTTTTAATAATTCTTTCACCTATAATTGTATTTTTATATGTTAAACAGGCTTTAATGTTAAAAAATAATTATTCATCGTATTATGATTTAAATATTTATTTTAAAAGTGGTAGTATTGTAAATTTAACTGCATTTTTGGATACTGGTAATAAGTTAGTTGAACCAATAACTAAAAAGCCTATTATTTTGGTATCTAAAAATATGTTAAAGGATATATCTATGGAAAAAACATTTCCTGTATCTTATAATTCATTAAATAATAGTGGTATTATAAATTGCATTATTGCTGAATGTATAAATGTAGTTGGATTAGGTATTAAGAAGAATGTTATTGTTGGTATAAGTGAGGATAAGTTTTTTATAGATGGTGTAGATTGTATATTAAATACTAAATTAATGGAGGAATTATGTTAAAAAAATTGTTAAATTGTATTAAAAAAATATTAGGTTTATATAATGTATGTTTTTATGTTGGTAGTACTGATAAGTTACCAGAACCTTTAAGTAAAGAAGATGAAGCAAAGTATGTGGAACTTGCTAGTAATGGAGATAAACAGGCAAGGGATAAGTTAATTGAGCATAATCTTAGATTAGTTGTATTTTTGGCAAAAAAGTATGAAAATACTAATGTGGATTTAGAGGATTTAGTAAGTATTGGTACGATAGGCTTAATTAAGGGGATAAATACATATAAGGGTGATAAAAATATAAAGTTAGCAACTTATGCTTCAAGATGTATTGATAATGAAATATTAATGTATTTAAGAAAGAATAAAAGAAAAAAGGGAGAGGTAAGTTTTGAGGATTCCTTAAGTTATGATAGTGATGGTAATGAACTTAGATTAGAGGATATATTAGGGACAGAATCGGATATTGTGACTAAAAATTTAGATGATGAAACTGATAGGAATTTACTAGCAGAGGAAATAGAAAAGTTAAGTGGTAGGGATAAGCAAATAATGGTACTTAGATATGGTTTAAATGGACATGAGGAAATGACTCAAAAGGATGTTGCTGATTTATTAGGTATATCACAAAGTTATATATCTAGAATAGAAAAAAAGGTAATAAAAAGGTTAAAAAGTATAATAAAATCGTAAATAAGTAGTAAAGTTGTAATAATTGGTTTACTATTTAATAGATTATTTTGTTATAATAGGCATGTATAAACGGAAGTGATAATATGGAAAAAGATATTTTAAATATATTTGATTCTAAAAAGTATGATGAAAAGCAAAAAAGAAAAGATGATAAATTTGCTTCTTTATTAAATAATTTAGATGATATAGACGAGAAGAGATTGAGAAATAAAAAATATAATAATGAAGTTGCTAAAATATTAATCGATACTAACTTATCTAACTAGGATAAGTTTTTTTCATTTATGTCGAAAAATGCTCTTTTTTGTGTTGTAAATTGTATGTTTTATGCTATAATTAAATTAATTTAATATTATATTTTTATGAATTTAATTTGTATAGTATTAATAAAATTTAATAAGGAGTGAAATTTATGGATGAGAAAAATAATTCAAGTGTTCCAGAAGAAGATACTAATTCTACATCAGCAGAAGAAGTAGTAACAGTAAATGAAGAAAAAGTAGAATCTACTGAAGTAAAACCATCTGTTGCAGTTACAAATGAAAAAGAAAAATCAAAAAGTTTTTTTGAAAAAAATAAGGCTGTAATAGTAATAGCAGGAGTTGCTGTTATAGGTATAATACTAATAATACTTTTATGTGTTTTAGTTAAATCATTATTTTTTGGAAGTAAAAATGTTGAGAATCCACTTGTTTATTTAACTAGTGATGGAACATTAAAGTTTGTTACTTCAAGTAAAAAAGAAGGAATAACTATTGCTAATAGTTATAGCGATTCAGTTGATGTAGTATATTCTAATAAGAGTAATAAATATATACTATATACAAAAAGTGATAACTTATATTTAGTTAATACTACTAAAAATTCAGGTGAAAGTGAAAAAATAACTTCAGATGTAGATGACTTTATGTTTAGTGAGGATGATAAGTATGTAGTATTTACAGATGAAGATGGGGATTTATATTCTTATAATTTTAAGGATAAGGAAAAGTTAGATTCTGAGATTTCATCTATTATAGGAGTTACAAAGAATAGAGTTTTTTATAAAAAAGATGGAAACTTATATATGAGAAGTTTAAAGGCTTCTAAAGATGATAAGGTTAAAATTGTAGCAGATTATAAGTATGCATATTTAAATGAGGATGGAACAAAAATCCTATATTCTAAAGAAAATGATGATGACTTATACGATTATTATGTTTATAATATAAAATCACAAAAAGGGGAAAAAGTAATAAGTGATGCTTATACTGTATACAGTTATAATGATGATTATACAAAGTTTGTATATGGTGTAAAAAATGAAGGTGCTAAATTTGATTTATCAAAAATTGTAGATGATGATAAATTAGAAGATGATAAGAACTTTAAGGCATATACTGCTAGTGATTATATAGATGGAATTATAGACTATGAAACATATAGAGATAATTTATCAGAAAAGTATGATGTAGCAGATAGAAACAGTATAAGAGAACAATTAAAGAAAGAATATGAATTATCAGCAACTATGGATATATATTATCAATCAGGTAATAAAAAGACAAAAGTTGTAGAAGAAGTAGATAAAATTTTATATGCAAATGCTGATACAGGTAGAGTTGTATATAATAAAGTAACATATAATACTAATAATAAAATAAAATTATCAGAAGTTAATTACTTTTATAAAATAAAAAATCATTTAGATGATTGCAAAGAAAAAACAGTTATGTTTAAAGTTGGTGATAAAGAAGCAGTTGAAATAACATCAGGTGTTGAAAAAGATGCAAGTATATATGTAATTAATAATGATTTATATTATACATTAGATGATGAATTATTCTATGCTAAAATTAATGGAAATAAACTTGGTAAAGTATCATCACTAGCAGAAGATGTAGATGTAATTGATTCAACTGGTACTTATAAAGACAGTTTAATAATTGCAACAGACGTTAAGAGTTATACAGGAGATTTAAAATTAGTTAAATCTGGTAAGGTTGAGGCAATCGCATCAGATGTATACACTAGTTATGTACAAATAACTGATACAAATAAAATCTATTATTTTACTGATTATAGTGATAGAAGTGGTGACTTTAATGTATACAATGGAAAATCAAAAAAACTAATGACAGATATATCTGGAGTAAAATATGTTAAAGATAATTTCATGTATGTAATTAAAGATTATTCTTCAACAGCAGGTACTTATGATTTATATAAATTTACAGGTAACGCTAAAAAATTGAAATTAATTGAAACAGATGTTAAATCGGCATATTAATATTTAAAGATTTTACTTATGTAAAGTCTTTTTTTCATTGACTTTATTAAAATATTTGTACTATAATTATAGTGATAATAGTATAATTATCAATGATTTATAGTATTGAAAGGAATGAATTTAATGGAGTTAAAAGGATCTAAAACAGAACAAAATTTAATGACAGCATTTGCTGGTGAAAGTCAGGCTAGAAATAAATATACATATTATGCTAGTAAAGCAAAAAAAGATGGTTATGAGCAATATGCAGCTATTTTTGAAGAAACAGCCAATAATGAAAAAGAACATGCCAAAATATGGTTTAAATTATTACATAATGGTGAAATTCCAACAACAACTGAAAATTTAAAAGATGCTGCAAATGGTGAAAACTATGAATGGACTGAAATGTATGATGAATTTGCTAAAACTGCAAAGGAAGAGGGATTCGATCATATAGCATTTCTTTTTGAATCAGTTGGAAAAATAGAAAAACATCATGAGGAAAGATATAGAAAATTATTAGAAAATATAGAAGAAGGTTTAGTATTCTCTAAAGATGGGGATAGAATGTGGATTTGTCGTAATTGTGGACATGTTCATTTTGGAAAATCTGCTCCTAAGGTATGTCCAGTATGTGCTCATCCAGAGTCTTATTTTGAAGAATTAAAAGAAAATTATTAATATTAATTTAATATTTTGTATAAAAAAACTCTTTTTTTACCATAATGAGTACGAAAGGAGTTTTTTTAATGGCTTATAATAAAGTAGAAATAACAGGTGTTAATACATCAAATTTAAAAATTTTAAAACAGGATGAAATGGAACAGTTATTTAAGAAAATGCATGATGGGGATAATAATGCAAGGGATGCTTTAGCAGAAGGAAATTTAAAATTAGTTCTTAGTATATTAAAAAAGTTTAATAAGAGAGATATAAACATGGATGATTTGTTTCAAATAGGATGTGTAGGGTTGTTAAAAGCAATAGATAATTTTGATTTTTCACGTGAAATAAAATTTTCTACATATGCTGTCCCAATGATTTTAGGAGAGGTAAGAAGGTATATTAGAGATAATAATTCAATTAGAATATCAAGAAGTGTAAAAGATTTGGCATATCGTTCATTAAAGGCTAAAGAAGAACTTACTAATAGTCAAGGTAGGGAAGCAACTATCGAAGAAATATCTGATAAAATAGGGGAAAATTATGTTGATATAGTTAATGCACTTGATGCGATGAGAAGTCCTGTTAGTATGTTTGAACCTATATATAATGATGGTGGAGATGTTATATATTTGTTTGATCAACTAGAAGATAAAAAAGATAGTAATACTGATTGGGATAGTACAATAGCGCTTAATAAAGCATTAAAAAGTTTAAAGCCAAGGGAAAAAAATATATTATTAGATAGATTTATAATTGGTAAAACACAAATGGAAATAGCAGAGGAAATAGGGATATCACAAGCACAAGTTTCTAGGTTAGAGAAGAATGCAATTGATAATGTAAAAAAGTTAATAAAATAAGTTTGCTACTTAAATAAAATATATAATTGATAAAAAAATATAAATAATATATAATAATACTTAAGGTAGGTGTTGTTATGTATTGTCCTAAATGTCATAAGGCTATGGATCCAGAACTTCCTAATTGTAAGTATTGTGGTTTTTTAAATAGAGAGTATGACTACAATAAAGATAGAACTATAAAGGTTGATTATAAAAGCCCTGGGTTAAATTTTTTAAGTCTTTTAATACCTATAATTGGCTTAATACTTTACTTTTCTAATAGGCTTGAAAATCCTAAGAAGTCAAAATCTATTATTAGTTATACTATTTTTGGAATAATAGTATATATACTAATATATTTATTGTTTGTATTTGTTATAAAATAATGGTGTAAATAGTTTAATATTTACATCTTTTTTTGTGATATTTATTTATTAAAATTACTTATCTTTATAGAAAATTCATAGTGATACATGATATAATAGTAATGGTGATGTTATGGACTCTAAGATGGAAAATTTGCTTACAAAAATTGGATTTGATAAAGAAAAATATATATATTTTGACAGTAGTGTTGTATCTAAAATAATAGTAAATAAAGAACATACGAGATATAATATTGTAATATCAAGACCAGATATTTTAGATAAAGAAATTTATATTGAATTTATTGATAGTATAAATAAATATTTTTCATACTTAGAGAGTATTAATATTATATTTGAGGTAAGTAATATAGATTATAATAAAATACAAGATTATTTTTCTATTATAGTATCCGAATTAGTATTATCTTCTCCTGCATTTATATCTCTTGAAGGAAGAGAACTTATTATTGATTTAGAAAATATATGCTTAGAGGCTTATAGTAAAATAGAACTTCAAAAACTAGAAATAGAAAAAGAGAAAATTGAAAAAAAATTATTTGAGTATGGTTTTGGAAATATAAATTTTTCTATTGTAGAAAACAAAGAAAAGATGGAAAGTATTAAACAATCAATTGATGAAGAACTTAAAAAAAGCGTAGAATCAGTAGTTAAGAATCATGAAAGTAGAAAAGAAATTAAAGTTGAAGAGAAAAAGTTTGATTTTAAGGAATCAAAGGTTAATAGTAATAAAGTAACAGAATTATCGGATATTATAGGTGAAATTGACAATGTAGTTGTCGAAGTTAAGTGTTTTGATATAGAATTTAAAGAAACATCTAAAGAGTGGAAAATAATTACAATGAAAGTAACTGACTATACAGATAGTATTTTTGTTAAATTATTTTGTAAAGATGATGATGTATATGCAGAACTTCAAAAGTTCTTAAAAAAAGATAAATGGTATAAAATACGTGGAAGTGTTAAGGATGACAAATTTGCTCATGAATTAGTAATAAGTACAAGTCATAGAAATATTGCTGAAATAGATAGTAAAGATATAACTATAAAAGATAATGCTAGTATAAAACGTGTTGAATTACATGCTCATACTATGATGAGTCAAATGGATGGTGTTTCTGATGAAGTAGCACTAGTTAATCAAGCAATTAAATGGGGACATAGGGGTATTGGAATAACTGATCACAATGGTTGTCAGGCTTTTCCTCATGTATTTAATACAGTTACAAAATACAATAAGGGTAAAGAAGAAAGTGAAAAATTTAAGGCAATATATGGTACTGAAATATCTATAACAGAAGATAGAGTAGACATAGTTGTAAATCCAAATGATTCTAATATAAAAGATAATACATATATAATATTCGATACGGAGACAACTGGATTTAATGCAGGACTAGGGGATCAAATGATCGAAATAGGTGCAGTTAAGATGATTAATGGTGAAGTTGTTGATAGATTTGATGAACTTATAAATCCAGGAAGACCATTAGACGCTGAAATAACAGAAGTTACTCAGATAACCGATGATATGTTATATGATAAAGATACAGAAGAAGAGGTAACTAAGCGTTTTAAAGATTTTATCAAAGACTATCCACTTGTTGCCCATAACGCTAAATTCGATATCTCAATGATCGCATCAGCATATCATAAATATAATTTAGGGGAGTTTTCTAACCCAGTAATAGATACTCTAGAACTATCTAGAAATATTGATAGAGATTACAGTAAGCACAGTTTATCAGCATTAGTAAAAAGATATGGTGTATCATTTGATGAGGAGCATCATCATAGAGCAGATTACGATGCCGAAGGTACTGGATATGTATTTGCTAAAATGTTAAAAAAATTAGAAGATATGGGTATAAAAACTCTAAATGATATGCAAAATATCTGTAAAAGTGATGAAGTACATAAATTTGCTAGGGAATACCATGTTAATATACTAGCGTTAAATAAAACTGGTTTAAAAAACATGTTTAAAATTATTAGTTATGCTAATGCAGTATATATATCAAAAACTCCTAGAATACCTAAACATGTAGTTGATGAATTAAGAGAGGGATTACTAATAGGAAGTTGCTGTTACAAAGGAGAAGTATTTGAAGCAGCGTGCCGAGAAACTGATGAAGTATTAAAAAATATAATTGCTTTTTATGATTATATAGAAGTTCAACCTATGGAGGTATATGAACATTTAGTGTGGACACATGAGTTAAGTAACAATACTCAATTAGAGAATTGTATTAAGAAAATCATTAAGTGTGCTAAAGAAAAAGAAAAAATAGTAGTCGCATCAGGGGATGTTCATCATATTAAAAGAGATGATAAAATTTATAGAGAAATAATAGTTAATCAAAAAGTTCCAGGTGGTGGGCGCCATCCTCTTGCAAGAGTACTAGATAGAAAAGGTAGAATACCTAGTCAACACTTTAGAACTACTGATGAGATGTTAGATGATTTTAAATTTCTTAATGATGAAGAACTTATAAATGAAATAGTAATAACAAATCCAAATAAAATAGTAGATATGGCTGATATTATAGAAGTTATCATAGATACTGGTGGCGTACCATTTTCGCCTAATATAGAAAACTCTGTTGAAACTGTTACTACTTTAGTATACGATAGAGCAAAAGATTGGTATGGAGATCCACTTCCATATAATATAGAAGAGCGTATTGCTAAAGAATTATATGGAGATGCTTTATTTCAAGCAATAAAAGAAGAGTTAACATTAAATGGAAGAAAAGAAGAAGAAATAATAGAACAAGCATTTTCTATATTACATGAGGTAATACTAAAGGGTAAAGAATCTGTATTCGATAGAGTAAAATCAAGTGTTATTAGAAACACTGAGGAAGAATTAAGTCCTGAGGAATTAGATAAGAAAACTAAAAAATCATTAGGTGGTATTATTGGTGGAGGATTCGACGTTATATATTTAATTGCTCAAAAGTTAGTTAAGCATTCAAATGATGATGGATATTTAGTTGGATCACGTGGTTCAGTTGGGTCTTCGTTTGTTGCAACTATGATGGGGATCACTGAAGTAAATCCACTTCCTGCACATTATAGATGTTTAAAGTGTAAACACAGTATATTTGAGGATGATAAAGGTGAAGCGCTAGGTGCAGAATATTCATCAGGTTTTGATCTTCCAGATAAGACTTGTCCAAAATGTGGAGATAACTTATATAAAGATGGTCAAGATATGCCATTTGCGACATTCCTAGGATTTAATGCTGACAAGGTTCCAGATATAGACTTAAACTTCTCTGATTTAAACCAAGCAGATGCTCACGAATACACTAAAGTATTATTTGGTGTAGATAATGTATATAGAGCAGGTACAATAGGTACTGTTGCTGATAAAACTGCATATGGTTTTGTTAAAGGTTATTTTGAAGATAGGGGCGAGGTTAAAAGAAGTTCTGAAATAGAAAGACTTGCAGTAGGATGCACTGGTGTCAAAAGGACAACAGGACAACATCCAGGTGGAATAGTAGTTATACCTAGTTATATGGATGTATTTGATTTTACACCTTATCAATTTCCAGCAGATGATACAGAAAAAGCATGGCGAACAACTCACTTTGATTACCATGCGATAGATCAAGATGTATTAAAACTTGATATTTTAGGACACTCTGATCCAACACAACTTCGTATGATACAAGATATAACAGGTATGGATGTTACGAAGGTTCCTTTAGATGATAAAGAGACAATGGCAATATTCTTATCTCCTGAACCACTTGGAGTTACAAAAGAACAAATAATGTGTGAAACGGGAACTCTTGGTATTCCAGAGTTTGGTACACCATTTACTATTGGAATGTTAGTAGATACAAAACCAACTACATTTGCAGAACTTATTAAAATATCAGGCCTTTCTCATGGTACTGATGTTTGGCTAGGTAATGCCCAAGAATTAATTAGAAACAATATAGTACCATTTAAAGACGTTATAGGGTGTCGTGATGATATAATGGTATATCTTATGTATAATGGATTAAAACCTATAAAAGCGTTTAAAATAATGGAATTTGTACGTAAGGGTAAGGCTAGTAAAGAACCAGATGCTTGGAAGGAACACGTTGAGACAATGAAAGAAGCAAATATTCCAGAGTGGTTTATAGAATCATGCCATAAAATAAAATACATGTTTCCAAAAGCCCATGCAGCGGCATATGTTATAAGCGCATTTAGAATAGCGTATTTTAAAGTGCATTATCCTGCGGTATATTATGCTTCATATTTAACATCAAGAATAACAGATTTTGATATAGACGCGATGATAAAGGGGTATGAAACTATAAAGACAAGAATGAATGAAATAATGGAAAAAAATGATGCGACTAATAAGGAATACTCTGTATTAGAAACTCTAAAGATTGCGCTTGAGGCAACGGCTAGAGGAATTAGATTTGGAAAAATAGACCTTTATAAATCCCATTATTCTGACTTTTTAATTGCAGAAGATGGCAAAACAATAATTCCACCATTTAGTGCAATAGATGGGTTAGGTGGATCAGTTGCAAAGAAAATAGTTGAGGAACGTGAAAAACGTGAATTTATAAGTATAGAGGATTTAAAAACACGTGGTAAGGTTTCAACAACATTAGTAGAAAAAATGGATGCGATGGGGATGTTAAATGGAATGCCTGAATCAAGTCAATTGACTCTTGATTTAGAATTTTAAACTTACTAATCATATTCACTCTTAAAAGTCATATATTTATAGTGTACTAAGAAAGGGTGAATATATATATGGAAACACTTAAAGTTTCGTCTAAATCAAATCCAAATTCAGTAGCAGGAGCACTTGCTAATGTGATAAAGGATTCATCAACTGTAGAAATTCAAGCAATAGGTGCAGGAGCATTAAATCAAGCAATTAAAGCAGTTGCAATAGCAAGAGGCTTTGTGGCACCTAGTGGTAAAAATTTAGTGTGCATACCTGCATTTACTGATATATTAATAGATGGCGAGGAGAGAACTGCCATTAAACTTATAGTAGAGGCTAGATAAGGCCTTTTTTTTATAAATAAAAAAACGCATTAAAGCGTTTTGGGTTGTTGATCTTGTTCAATACTACCAGAAGGTTTTTTATGTCCAAATGTTTCAGATAATTGTTCAATAATTAATTTTGGTATTGATTTTACGACTGATGATAAGGATGAAACTTGCTCTGTTAATTCTTTTATTTTATCACTTAAACTTCTGTTGCTTTGGTTAAGTTCACTATTTGTTTGTTTTAGAATATTATTTTCACTAGTAAGTTCAGTTATTTTATCATGCTGTTGACTAATCATTTTATCTTGTTCATTAATTTTTATATAACAATTATTTAATTCACTTCTACATTGGTTATTCTCTGCTTTAACACGTACATTTTCTTGATACATTAAAAACATTTGTCTCATGCTTTCACTACCATATGTTGCATCATAACCTTTTTCTTCTAATTGTTTCATAACTTCCATATTTAACGGACCATTATATGATTCAATACATGTTTTTGTTGCTAATCTAGTTGCTTCATTGTAGGCTCTACTGTTAGTAGAGAACACTCTTTCTTGTGATTTAATTATATCTGTTGTAAAATCTATACCTGTTTTACTTGAATATGCTGCATTTTGTGTTCTTTGATAGATTTGCTCTGCCTCTTTTATTTCTTTTATACGCTTTATAAGATTAGAAAAATCACTTTGTGACAATTGTAAATTGAATTCTTTATTCAATGAAGTAATCACTTGGTCAACATCTGAGCCTCCTTTAATGATGCTATTAATGTAAACTGTTATTTCATTTAATTGATTAAACATAAAATCATCTCCTAAAATAATATTAAATTAAATATAATATATTGTCAATTAAAATTCCTTATATTTACAAAATAATGTAAATTATTATATGTCAAATAGTGAGTTTATTAATATAAAAACATTAGATGTAATTTTATATATCATCTAATGCTGCTAATTTATTAAATCTTATTATTTTTTCTTTTTGTGTTTTACTTAGTTCTAGACTTTTATAATTGTCTATTTCATATATGTATTGTTTTAAATATTTTTTTAGTAAAACTGGATTAGATGTAATTAAATTATATAATTCATCTGGCTTTTTATCTAATAATTCATTGGTTGTTTTATTACCATTACAAAGTTCTCTTGAAAAAATATCACTTATTATAAATCTTAATTGTAAGTGTTTTAGTGTATTTATGTTTATATCTTTTATTTCAATAGGTATAATGTTATCCATATCTGGGGTAAAATTACTTGTAAAGTATTTTAAAAGTAAATCCTCTGTTGGAATATCATCTATTTTATCAAGTTCATCAAATAAATTACCGTTTGATATACGTATAATATCACTTAGTGTTAATATATTTATATTATTTAGTGTTTCATCAACTAAAGTATCATTTATAAATATATTTAATTTTTTTAATACATCTAATTTATCCATATTCTTAATTTTTTGTCTATTTTCTAATTTTTTATATGGAGGGTAATACATATTATAATATATATAAGAATCTAATATAAAATAGGCCCATAAAGGATCATTCTTAAATTGATTAGTTATTGTTTCTGAGGAATTTTCTTCTATATATTCAAGTAAATCTAATATATCACTATATTCATCATCTATATATAAGTTTTTATCACTTTTGTAATATTCATAAAAGTCAGATACTATGATTCCAATTAATGATTCAGATTCATTTTTATTTTCTTCATCACCAAAAATATCTATATATATATCATCGATAATATCTATATCATCTTCAAACTTAAGTTCTATATTTATTATCCAATGGTTTTCTTCAGGCTCATATTCTATTACTTCTTCAATTAGTTTATTTATATTATCATCTTGTTTTATAGTTTTTTTATCTCTTTTATGATAACTATAGTATATAACATTATAACAGTTAGATATTCTTTTTATAAGCATATAAAATGGTTCTAGACCTTTTATATCGTAGTTTTCTAATAGTTTCATTAATCTTTTTATTAAGTATAATATATTTTCAAATTTATTTTTAATAAATTTTATATCATCTTCATTGCCATATACTATTTCATATTTTTTTAATCTATGAGAATTTCTAAGAAAGTATTCATTATTACATGTAGTTCTTGCTATTTCTTTTTTTAATTCAAGTGCGGCAGTTAAAAGTTTTTTTCTTTGTTTATCAATATAATTAAACTTGTGATATTTTCTTTCATCTTCTTCTTTTAAGTATTCACTAACACCAGGAAATACTATATTAAATGAGTAGATAGTTGCTATTATATAGTCTATTGTTTCTATTTCTAAGTGTTCATTAAAAAGTTTAGAGTTATAGAAGTTATTTAGTATATCATTTTTTAGACTTAATAGTTTTTTCTTTTTCTTGTAATCCATAAAATTATTCTCCTAAAAAGTATTTTATAGGTTATCAAATGCAGCAAGTGCATTAAATTTAATTATTTTTTGTTGTTGCTTTTCATTTAATTCGATTTTCTCATTATTGTCTAAATTTTTACTAAAATCTTCTAATATATATTTTAATGTTTTTCTATCTGAAATTATAGTATTATATATTCCATCTGGTTTTTCAAATTTTAATAACATTTCTATATTGTGGTTATTTTCACTAAGTTTTCTTGCAAAAAAGTCACTTATTATAAATCTTAGTTGCAGTTTTTTTAAGTCTTTAATACTCATTTCTTTTAATTCCTTGGGGATATGATTTATTGCTACATATGGAAAAAAATCACTTGTAAAATATTTAAGTAGTAATTCATCTGTTTGTGAATTATCAATTGAATCAATTGAGTAAAATATAGATTCATTTAGTAATCGTATTAATTCTCCATAAGATATTATAAATTTATTATTTAATGATTCATCTTTTAACGTATCATCAATAAATTTGTTGTTATTTTTTAAAATATGTAATTTTCCTATATTTTTAATATGTATTCTATTAGATAATTTTTGTCTATCAGTAAAGGTTGTATTATAGTATATATATGTATCTAATATAAAATCTTGCCATGTGGGTTGCCCTAAAAAATATTTTATTATTTCGTCTGGTTCAGTTTCTTCTATAAAATCAAGTGTGTCTAATATGTCATCATTATCTTGTCTAGTATACATTTCTTCATTACATTTATGATATTCGTAAAAGTCTGAAATCATAATTCCTATTAGTATACGTTGTTCATCATTTATCTCATCAAAAATGTAACAATATATATCATCTATAAATGAAAGATCATAATTAAAGGTACATATACCTTTCCATTTATCATCGAAATCTTCTTCAAGGTCTTCCTCTAATTCATCATCATATTCATCTTCTGAATCATCATCATATTCATCTTCAATATCAGGTTCTAAATAATTGGCATATATTTCTTCGTATTCTATATAAATATTGTTTAACTTTTTTAATAGTGGTTCTATGTTTTCAAACCTTAAATCTTTATATTTTGATAAAATATACTTTAAAATATCACAATCTAACAGTAAATTTCTAATGTTAAAATGTAGAATTTTAATTAAATCTATGTCTTTGTTATATTGGTTTTTATAGTTCTGGTTTTTATGAGAATTTAAAAATTCTTCACTATATCCAAATTTTTCAATTATTTCTTTTTTTAAGTTAAATGTAAGCTTGTATATATCATCTTTTTCTTCGAATAATTTTTCAAATTCATAATAACTCGTTTCATCTATTTCGTGTAATATATCACTAACATTTGGAAATAATATATTAATGTTTAATAATATCCCTAACATAGATTCTATAATTTCAAATTCATTTCTTTTATTTTCATTTATTAAATCTATATAGTATTTGAATATAACTTTTCTTAAACTATGTACTTTTTTTCTTAATTTATAATCCATAAAAAACCACCCTTTATAACATTATAATTCATAGTTTAATATTAATCAATATATTTTGACCTTTAAAGTAATAGGTAGTATAATACTATTAAGGACGTGATTATATGATAGACATTAATTTAATAAGACAAAATAGGGAATTAGTTAAAGACAATATTAAAAATAAATTTCAAGATGAAAAACTTCCATTAGTTGATGAAGTGTTTGAATTAGATAAAAGAGTAAGAGAATTAAAATTAGAGGGGGACTCTTTAAGACAAGAAAGAAATATTGCAAGTCAAGAGATTGGTTCTTTAATGCGTGAAAAAAAACAAGAAGAGGCAAATTCTAAAAAACAAATGGTATCACAAATAAATGAAAGATTAGTTGAAATAGAAAATAAAGAAAATGAATTGTTGGAAATAGTAAAAGAAAAAATGATGGTAATACCAAATATAATTGATGCTTCTGTTCCAATTGGGAAAGATGATTCTTGTAATGTTGAAATAGAAAAATTTGGTGATCCAATTGTCCCAGATTATGAAATACCATATCACGCTGATATATGTGAGAAACTTAATGGACTAGATAAGATTTCTGCTGGAAGAACTAGTGGAAATGGTTTTTATTATTTAACTGGGGATATTGCAAGACTTCATTCAGCAATGCTTAGTTATGCTAGAGACTTTATGATAGATAAAGGATTTACTTATTGCATTCCTCCTTTTATGATACATAGTGACGTTGTTACTGGTGTAATGTCTTTTGCTGAAATGGATGCGATGATGTATAAGATTGAAGGTGAAGATTTATATTTAATTGGTACGAGTGAGCATTCAATGATTGGAAAATTTAAAGACCAAATAGTAAAAGAAGAAGAATTACCAATAACTTTAACTTCATATTCACCTTGTTTTAGAAAAGAAGTAGGTGCACATGGTATTGAAGAAAGAGGGCTATATAGAGTTCATCAATTTGAAAAACAAGAAATGGTTGTTTTATGTAAGAAAGAAGATGCGATGGATTGGTATAATAAAATGTGGAGCTATACAGTAGAATTTTTTAGAAGTTTAGATGTTCCTGTTAGAACTCTTGAGTGTTGTAGTGGAGATTTGGCTGATTTAAAGGTAAAATCATGTGATGTTGAGGCTTGGAGTCCAAGACAACAAAAGTATTTTGAAGTTGGTTCTTGTTCAACTTTAGGGGACGCTCAGGCAAGAAGATTAGGTATTAGGGCTAAGGGTGAAAATGGTAATTATCTGGTTTCTACTCTTAATAATACTGTTCTTGCAACTCCTCGTGGTATGATAGCAGTTATAGAAAACAACTATCAGGAAGATGGATCAATTAAGATACCAAAGGCATTACAACCATATATGGGTGGTAAAGAAAAAATAGAAGTAAAATAGATTTAGTAATGTTGATATATAGTTTATGAAAAACTATATATTTTTTTTGTTTTAATTTATGTATTTACGTTTATAAATTATGGAAAAAAATGGATTTTTTTATGGAAATTATTGCCAAAAAGTAACGTTATAAAAACGGGTTTTTTTATTGTAAAAGGGTTTTAAAAATACTATGATAAAACCACTTTATGGAGGAAAAAAATGGAATATAATGGCGATTTATTTATAAAAAAATTTCCAAAATTAACTAATACACAAATGGTTGATTATTTTAAAAAGTATGAGTCTGGTGATATGAGTGCTAGAGATGCGATTATTTATCACAATATCATAGTAGTAATATCTCGTGTTGTTAAAGTATTTTATTCATTCCCATTTGATAAAAAAGATTTAGTATCAATAGGAATACAGGGTTTAATAAAAGCAGTAGATACTTTTGATAGCTCTAAAAATACAAAGTTTACTACATATGCGATTACATGTATTGATAATGAAATAGGCATGTTTATAAGAAAAGAACAAAAACGTATAACGGATGTTGGTATGGATGAAATTGCTTATAAAGATGAAAAAAATGGTGATGATATAGAATTTGACAAGATGTTAGTAGATGATTCGGCAATAGATTTACAAGCAGATTATTTAAAAAAGGAAGAGTACAAAATTATAAGGGCGTTAATTAGTGGACTTCCTGAGAGAGAAAGAAAAATAATAATGTTGAGATATGGATTTATAAATAATAGATGTTATGGACAAGCAGAAATTGCTTCTATGCTTAATATGTCACAATCATACGTTTCTAGATTAATTGTAAAAATAGTTAAACAATTTAAAGAAAAAATAGATTATTATGAAGTGATGAGTATAAAAGATGAGGAAATAACTAATAGATTTAGGGAATATAAAAAGATTATATGATTGTAGAAAGGAATTAATATGGCGACTGATGGTAGTTTATTTGTATCTAAACTTCCTAGTGCTTTAAGTGATAGTGAGACCACTGATTATTTTAAAAAATATGAATCTGGTGATATGAGTGCTAGGGATATTTTAATAAATCATAATGTTAGATTAGTTATTTATATTGTTAAAAATAAGATTACAGGATCTTTTTATGATCCTAATGACTTGGTGTCAATAGGAATACAGGGTTTAATAAAAGCAGTAGATACTTTCGATAGTTCTAAAAATAATAAATTTGCAACATATGCAACTAGATGTATAATGAATGAAATTTTAATGTTTATAAGAAGTGAAAAAAAGTATATAAATGATAGGAGTTTGCAAGAAACTATATATGAAAGTAATGGTGATTATAAAGAGACTTCTTTGAGTGATATATTAAGTGATGATGTAGATATTTCTTTAGAGTATGAGAAAAAGGAAGAATATAAAACTATTAGAGAATTGGTTAATGAATTTCCTGATAGAGATAAAAAGATAATAATGTTAAAATATGGTTTTATAGATGATAGGTGTTATACTCAATTAGAAATTGCTTCTATACTTAATATCTCGCAATCTTATATTTCAAGATTAATTAATAAAATTAATAAAAAATTAGGTAAGGCCTTAGAACAATATGGAGTATTACAACACAATAGTTTTGATGTTAGTAAACAGGTGTGTGATAAGAAGAATGTTACTAAAGGTGATAAAACTTGTAATGAAGTTAGAGAAAGTAATAATAATGAGTTTAGTATTGTTGATAATGCTAAAGAAAATAGTGAAGAATTGTTAGAAATGTTAAAGAAATCTGGTTTTATTAATATGCTTTTATGTTTATCACCTAAGGAAGCAATTATTGTCATGTTACAGCTAGGATTTATAGACAAAAAACGTTTTTCTTCTCTTCAAATTGCTTCATTCTTTGATATTGGTGTTCAGGAAGTAGATAATATTACTTTAAAAGTATTACAAATGTATACAAATAATATTAATAAAAATGTTGATAAGTTATATAAAATGATTAAATAATATCATTTATAAAAAAATTAGTTCTAATTTGTTTACAAATTCATAAGTATTTGATATAATAAAAAATCCTACTGAAAAAGGGTGATGTTATGGAAATTTGTAAACGTGAAAATAGGTCTAATTATAGTTGCTATATATTTGACTATGATAATAAAGTAGTATGGAAAAAGGGTTATGATCAGGATGACAATCTTTATTGGCAAGTTGTAAATTACAGTTCTGATAGAAAAGATATTATATATATAAATGTAAGTGAAAAAGATAGTGAAAATTATCAATTAATAGATAGATTATACAATGAAATTTTAAATTCTAATAAGGATAATAAAGATTCATATTATATAGATGATTTACAGGAGTATAGTAATTTTGATTTATGTAACAAACGAGAAAACTATATTCATTGGATAAGTGATACTGGTAAAATTAATACAGAAGAATTATATATACTAAAAAATGAGGGTAGTTATACTATTGCATTTAAAACATTTAATCCTAAAGCAAAAAATATAAAAATTATATTTGATACAAATCATTCTAAATATGGTAAGTTTAGTGAGGCATTTAGAAGAGATTTTGGCAGGACATTAGATATTGCATATGATAGATATGATGAATGCTTTAGTAAGATGATAGAGCATAAACAATTAAAGAAAGTAGGATAATATGAATTTAAAAAAATATATTAGAAATTTAAAATTTAGAGAGAGATTTTTAATGGATTTTGCAGTTGGTACGACTATTTTAGGGGGTATTGCAACAGCGTCTTCTGATGTTCCATCTGGATTAGTTTTAATTTATGGTGGAATATATTCTGCTGCTTTATCAAATGAGTATAGGCACTTAATTAAACAATTAATAAATAATAAACAATATGTAAAGAAAATGGAAAACGATATTAAATAATATCGTTTTTGTGATATAATTAGTTTTATTGGGAAGTGATTTTTATGGAAATTCCAAGTTTAAAGGATGCGGCTAAGAGAAGTAAAAATGAGATAAAAATACAAAATTATTCAAGTACTAACAGTTCTATTGGAATTGGTAAAAAATATTATGTTAAAACTTATGGCTGTCAGATGAATGAACATGATAGTGAAAATATAAGGGCTATTTTAGAAGAGATGGGTTTTAGAGAAGCCAGTGATTATATAAATGCTGATTTAATAATATTGAATACGTGTGCAATAAGGGAAAATGCTCACAATAAAGTGTTTGGGTTTTTAGGAAGATTAAAACATTTGAAAAGAGAAAAACCGTCTTTAATGATAGGTATGTGTGGATGTATGGCTCAAGAAGAGGTTGTAGTAAATGAAATAATGGATAAGTATAAATGGCTTAACTTTGTATTTGGTACTCATAATATTCATAAATTATCATCTATTTTAACAACTGCTGTTGAAAGACAAAAGCAAGAAATAGAAGTATGGAGCAAAGAAGGGGATATATTAGAAAATATGCCTGTTAAAAGGGATTCTAATATAAAAGCATGGGTTAATATAATGTATGGCTGTGATAAGTTTTGTACATATTGTATAGTGCCTTTTACAAGAGGAAAACAAAGAAGTAGAAGAAAAGAGGATATTATAGAAGAAGTTAAAAGTTTAGTTAAGTCTAATTATAAAGAGGTTACTCTTCTAGGGCAAAATGTAAATGCTTATGGCAAAGATTTTATAGATGAAGAATACAATATGGCAAATTTACTAGAAGATGTTGCTAAAACTGGTATAGAAAGGGTTAGATTTGTAACTAGTCATCCATGGGATTTTACAGATAATATGATTGATGTTATTGCCTCATATAAAAATATAATGCCTTATATACATCTTCCTATTCAATCTGGAAGTAATAAGATATTAAAATTAATGGGAAGAAGATATAAAAAAGAAGATTATATTGAGTTATTTAATAAGATTAAATCAAAAATACCTAATGTTTCAATAACAACAGATATAATAGTTGGCTTTCCTAATGAAACAGAGGAAGATTTTAATGAAACACTAGATATTGTTAATTATTGTAAGTTTGATCTTGCATATACATTTATTTATTCTAAAAGAGAAGGTACACCAGCTTGTAAGTTATTAGATCCAATATCTTTAGATGAAAAAGAAAAACGTCTTTATAAATTAAATGAACTTATTAATAGTTATGCTAAAATGAATAATGAGAAGTTAGTTGGTAAAACAGTACCTGTTTTAATAGAGGGTGTAAGTGAAAAGGATAATAATAAAATTTGTGGGTATACTGATACTATGAAATTAGTTAATATATTAGGAACAAAAGATTTAATTGGTAAAATAGTAATGGTTAAAATAACAGATGCTAAAAGTTTTAGTTTAGATGGAGAGATAATTAATGGATAATATAGAGATAAAACAAAATGAATTAATTGATTCAATAGTATCATCTGATGCTTATACAAAATATCTTGAGGCAAAAAAAGTATTAGATGACAGTAAGTATTTAAAAGATTTAATAGAAAATATAAAATCAATACAAAAAGAATTAGTTAAGGCTGAAAAAAAAGAGAATGAAGATTTAATTAAAGAAAAGCAGGAAGAATTAGATCGTTGTAATAAAGAATTAGAAGAAAATCCAATTTATGTAAACTATAAGAATAGAGTAGATGAGGTAAATAATATATTATTAGTTGTAAAACAGAATTTGGATACTTATTTTTCTAGTAAAGTTAATTAGCCAATTTAGCTAATTTTTTTTAATTATCATCACTAAAATAATTGTTTTAGCATAAATTAAATTAGGGGAGGGAAGACATGGCTAAATATAGAGAGATAGTTTCTAAAACTGTTTTAGGAAAAGGTAAGAAAAGATTCATCAATAAATATACACTAACAACTGAAGAAGTTCCTACAACTATTTTAGGATGTTGGGTTATAAATCATAAATTTAGTGGTGCTGAAGAAAACAAGAAAATCAAAATTACTGGTTCTTTTGATGTAAATGTTTGGTATAGTTATGATAACGATACTAAAACAACAGTTGCAACAAGACAAATTAGTTATGAGGAAATAGTTTCAGTAAAGACTAAAAATGATTTGCCTTTATCTAGTAATAACGAAGTAATAGTAAGAACATTAATTGAACCTTCTTGTTCAGAAGTTTCTGTAAATGATAAAAACGATATAGATTTTACAATAGAAAAGGAACTAGGAATTGAAATAGTAGGAGATGCTAAAATAAAAATTCTAACTGAAGAAGATGAAGAACCATGGGATATAATTGAAGAAGATTTAACTGAACAAGTAATTAGTGATATAGATGAAAGTATAAAAGAGGATTTTATTTAAGCAGGTGTCAACGATTTTAGTTGACACTTAATTTGTTTTATGGTATTCTAATAAAGGAAATGGAGGTATTATAATGGCAGTTAAATTAAGATTAAAAAGGATGGGCGCTACAAAAAAACCTTATTATCGTATAGTAGTTTCTGATTCAAGAAGCCCAAGAGATGGAAAAAATATAGAGGAAATAGGAACATATGATCCTTTAAAAGAAGAATCAAAGGTAACTATAAAAGAAGACCGTGTTCAATATTGGCTTGGAGTTGGAGCACAACCTACAGACACTGTTAGAAATCTTTTAAGTCAAGCAGGTCAAATGAAGAAATTTCATGAATCAAAAAAAGGTAATAAATAATGAATATTAAAGAATTAACAGAGTATATAGTTTTATCTATAGTAAGAGATAAAGATAATGTTACAGTAAATGTTGAACAAATGGCTGATAAATTAACTACTGTTAATATATTTGTAACTGATTCAGATTTAGGAATGTTAATAGGTAAATCAGGTAAAGTTGCAAATGCAATAAGAACAGTTATTCAAGCAGCAGGATATGCGAATAACAAGAAAAATATTAAAATAAACATTGATAAAAATAACTAAAAGGAACATTGTATAATGTTTTTTTTAGTTGGCGTAATTTTTATTTAAATATATGATATAATGTTTTTATATGAGAGAGAAAAGTATTTATTTTAATGGAGGACTTGTTAAATGAGTATTAAAAATAACTATATTTCATCAATTGCTAATTTAATAGGAGGAGTTACAATACCAGAAAATACCATTAATACTAGTAAAAAATGTGAAAATTGTGGTAGTGATTTAGGAGTAGATGATAGATTTTGCCAAAACTGTGGTTTTAAAGTTAATAATAAAATTCCTTTAAATTATAGTAGTCCAATTTTTTTGTTATCAAATAAAAATAGTACTAACTGTTTAAGTTAGTACTTATTTTAGTATTATAATTTATAATGTTATTTTCTAAAGTTCTAAATATATTTGTTCATTGAATATATGTTTTTGATCATTTCTATTTAATTCATCAGTAGTTATTAGAAAATATTTATGTGATAGGACATCAGTTAAGTCATTTATTGGATCATCCCAAGTAAGGTCTAAGTGATACCATTTGTCATCTAATTTAACTAAATTCCATATGTGTTCCTCATCTATATCACTTATTTTATAATTTGGTATATTAAGCTTATATAGGAAAATACTCATCGCATCTGTATATCCACTACATATTGCTAGTCCTTCTAATAAGGCACCATATGCAAGATGTGAATTTTCGCTTTTATTTTTATCATATTTTGTTGTATTTATTATATAATCGTGAATAACTCTTATTTTTTCTTTGTCATTCATATTAGGTGTAATATATTTACTTATAATTTGATTTACTTTGTTATTAATATCATATATCATTCTTTTATCGTAATTATGAGTAATTTTTATTGTAACTTTATTATCATATATGTTTGTTGATATATATTTAAAACTGTTATATGGATGTACATAATTGTTTAGTGTACTTAAAAGATTTGAATCATTTGAAATACTTGCTATATCTTTGATACAATTGGGATAATCCTCTTCACAATAGAAAGAAACTTCACTCATACCAGAGTTTAATATTGAATAATAGTATTTTTTTAATTCTTCTATTGACTTTGGAGTATTTTTTTCTAATTCATTAATATATAAATAATTAAAGTTTGATTTATATTCATTATAAACTATATTAGTTACATTTAAAACTTGTTCTTTTTTATTGGTTTTATCTAATATAAAATTAACAATATCTTTTTGAAAATATACAGTTAAAATTACTAAATTTAATAATAATGCAACTATGAAACCTTTTTTCATATTATCACCTATACTAATATTATCATACGCTAGTTAAATATTATTTATTAAATAATTAATAAGACACAGATTTTACAAAAAAAAATCAGTTTCCTGACTTTTTACAAACTATTTACTTTAAGAGTTAGTCTAGATTTTTGTCTTGCTGCATAATTTTTATGTACAAGTCCTTTGCTAGCTGCTTTATCTATTTTTTTAGTAACAGTATTAAGTAATACTATTGCTTCTTCTTTATTAGTAGCATTTTCTACTTTTTTAATAGCACTTCTCATAGCAGATTTTTCACTACTATTTGCTAATCTAGATTTAGCAGTAGTTTTAACTCTTTTTTTAGCACTTTTGATATTTGGCATATTAATCCTCCTTACATATACAATTAATTTTAACAAATATTATTATTATTTGCAATAAAATTTGAATATTTTGTACAAAATATATATGTCTAAAGGAGGATTTTTATGAAACATGAAATAGATTTATCAAAATATTGTTTAAGAACGGATATAATTCTTGAAGCAGTTGAAGATTGTAAAAGTGATATTGATATAAGTAATGAATTAGTAAATGATGTAAAAATAACTAGGGTTAATTTAACTGATGAAACCTCAAAACTTTTAAATAAAAAACCTGGTAAGTATATTACTATAGAATTTGATGATGTAACTGATAGTGATAATTTTAATGAGGTAACAGATATATTTACTAAGGAATTAACTAATTTTATAAACAATATGGATTTAAAAAAAGATGATAATTGTTTAGTAATTGGGCTTGGTAATCAAAAGTCAACACCAGATTCACTTGGACCAAGTGTTATTGACGATATAATAGTTACTAAACACTTATTTGATATGAAATTATCAGTTGATAAAAAGTATAGGAATGTTGCTGCTATATCACCTGGTGTAATGGGTATAACTGGAATAGAAACAAGTGATATGATACTTAAACTTATAGATATAGTTAAACCTAAGTTTTTAATAGTAATAGATTCATTAGCGTCTTCATCTATAACAAGAGTCAATAGAACAATACAAATGACAGATACAGGAATACATCCTGGTAGTGGAATAGGAAACTGTAGAAAAGAAATAAGTAGTGAACAAGTAGGTATTCCAGTAATAGCAATAGGTATTCCTACTGTTGTAGATGCGGTTACTATAGTTGCAGATACTATTAATTATATGGAAAAGCACTTTTCGTATAAAAAATCAAGAATTAATAAAAAGAGTGAAAAACTAATACCTATTAATATGAATAATTATTTGAGGAAAGAAAATCTTCCACTTAGTTTAGATGACAAACAAAAAATATTTGGACTTCTAGGAAGTTTAACTGATGATGAAATGCGTGGACTAATATATGAAGTACTTAGTCCGATTGGTTATAATTTGATGGTAACACCTAAGGAAATAGACTTTTTAATAAAAAAATTATCTAATGTAATATCTACTGGTATTAATAATAGTATTCATAGTAATATATAGGTTATAGTTTTAGGAAAAATTACAAGAAATATAAACTTGTAGTTTTTTATTATAGTTTGGGCAATTATTGGATAAAATAATTGTAAATAGATATATTTATATATTGAAATATAATATTATGAACTGTATAATTTAATTATAGTAGGAGGATGTATGAAAAGTAGTAAAGGATTTACCCTAATAGAATTATTAACAGTAATTGCAATACTAGCAATAATATTAATAATATCTATACCAACTATATTAGGAGTATTAGAAAAATCAAAAAAGAATAATTTTAAGAATCAAGTATTGTTATATGTAGATGGATTAAAAAAACAGAGTATTGTAGATGAATTTGAAAGTAATTCAGGTATAAAATTACCACAAGAAGGTAGTTCTATAGTAGTTAATGTATTAGATATACCAATGGATAGTAAAACAGATATAAGTGGGAATATAACGGTAACAAATAATAATGGAGAATATACATATATATTATATGTAACAGATAAAGAATATAAAATATGTAATAAAGAATATAGTAAAATAAAAGTAACGGATATAGAAAAAGGGGATAGTTGTGGAGATACATTATTATATCCAAGTATAACAAATAAATATGAGAGTC
>CAOKET010000023.1 GCA_948467605.1 uncultured Mycoplasmatota bacterium
TAGTAAACTGTACAGTAACAACAGGTGTAGGAAAAACTGCAAATGTAAGTAAAACGATAAATGTTACATCTGTTGTAGCACTTGGAAGTTTGAATGGTGCGCAATTAATATTGCCACAAATAAATGGAAATAATATAAGTATGAGTGGAATTAATATAACATATAAAGTATATTTAGATAAAATAGGATATACATTTGATTATGTATTAAAGCCAAGTAATGGTTCAATAAGTTTTTGTGATAATAATAACTCATGTGAAACTATAGTTAGTCAACCAGGAGGAGGAAATACATATACAGGAAGTTATACAAATACAAAAGCAGGATATATAAAACTGTCATTTAGTGGATGTACTATTGAAATAAATAATCTTATGTATAATGAAGCGCCAGTCATTATAAGGGACAATCCACCATTTTGGGTTAATTTTTACAATGGTTGTACAAAAAACTCTGGTATTGTACAATGTAGCAATAAATTACCAAATAATTCAACAACAACTGGCGAAGTATATGTAAGAACGACAGATGCATACCTAGGGAATTATGCATATATTAAAATAAATGATGGAGAGTGGATAAAGATGAGTAATAGTAGTAGTGGTTCATATTATGTACTTTCAACACCAGGAACATATAGAGTTAAGGCAAAACTTATGAATGGTTCTATATCAACAGTTGAATCAGATGAATATGTAATAACGATAACAGGATAATAAAGGGTCATCTTTAATGATGACTTTTTATTATTCATAATTATTTATTTCCTTAATATACTTAAACTGGGTGATGATATGAAAGTAGGAATACCAAGAGCATTACTTTATTATAAATACAAGTATTTGTGGAAAAAATTTTTTGAAGAATTAGAAATACCAGTAATATATAGTCCTATTACTACAAAGAAAACATTAAAAGATGGAATAAAAAATTCAATAGATGAATCATGTTTATCATCTAAAATATTCATGGGACATGTATCTAGTTTATTAGGAAAATGTGATTATATATTAGTTCCTAGAATATGTAATTTTGGTAAGAAGGAAGATGTGTGTGTTAAGTTTAATGCACTATATGATAATGTAAAGTCTGTATTTAAAACGGATAACTTAATAACATATGATGTAGATGTTACAAGTGGTAAAAGTGAAAAGAATGGATTTATAGAAATGGGTATGCAGTTAGGTAAAAGTTATACTGAATCAAAACAGGCATATATTAAAGCATTAAAATATGCAGAAGAGATGCATGATGTTGATATTAAAAAACAAATTGATAAAATAGAAGCATCAACTAGAAAAAAAATTCTTTTAGTAGCGCATCCATATAATGCTTTTGATCCAATGATAGGAGAAAATGTAAAAGAAATTCTAGATAAGTTAAATATAGATGTATTTGATGCGGAGGTTGTACCATATCAAAAGGCAATAAAATTATCAAAGAATTTAAGCCATGATTTATATTGGACATACAGTAAGGTTTTAATGGGGTCAATTCTTTATTATAGACAGAAGGTTGATGGAGTGATTTTTTTATCAACTTTTCCATGTGGGCTAGATTCAATTGCTAATGAACTTGTTATTAGAAAGTTGCCTAATATCCCAAAAATAAATATTATATTTGATGAACAAACTGGGTCTGCTGGATTACAAACTAGATTAGAGAGTTTTGCTGATATTTTAAATGGTGATAAGTATGAGTAAGAAAATATGTAGTTTTCCTCAGATGGCTAATTATTATATTCCTATAAATCTATTCGTTGAGAAAGTTCTTGGTATGGAAGTTTTAGAACCTCTTCCTATAACTAAAAAAACAATAGAATTAGGCGCTAAAAATTCACCTGATATGGTTTGTTCTCCATTTAAATATAATTTAGGTAATTTTATCGAAAGCCTAGATAGGGGTGCTAATGTACTAATACAAGCAGGTGGTGGATGTAGATTTGGCTATTATGCTGAACTTCAAGAGCAAATACTAAGAGATATGGGTTATGATTTTGAATTTATTAAGTTGTTTGATAAAGGTGTTACTCCTTTAGAAATATATAGATCTTGTAAAAAAGTAAATAAAAGACTAAATGTTTTTAAATGTATGTACTATACTTTATTAATAGTTAAAATGATTTACTATATGGATATTTTAGAAGACTATGTTAGAAAAAATACTGCATATGAGGTAAAGAAGGGTTTATTTAAAGAGTTACATTCTAAATACTTAAATGAGTTAAAAAATGTTAAAAGAATAGGAAAATTAAATAAAATTCAAAGAAAATATATGAATTTATTAAAGAGTAATGTCGACAGTACAAAAGATGTTATAAAAATAGGTATAGTTGGAGAATTATACACTTTAATGGAGCCAAATAGTAATCATTATATAGAAGAATTTTTTATGAATAATGGGGTTTCTGTTAGTAGATATGTAAATATAACTTATCTAGTTTTTAAAAATGCTCAAGAGCCAAAAAAACTACTTAAACATGCTGGGAGTTATCTTAGGTACTCACTTGGTGCAGGGGGAACAGATAGTGTTGTTAAATCTAGGCAACTAATGGAAAGTGGTTTTGATGGAATAATTCATATGAAGAGTTTTGGTTGTACTCCTGAGGTAAATGCTATGCCTATATTACAGGTTTTAAGTAGTAAGTACAATATACCAGTTTTATATTTTAGCTTTGATACTGAGACAAGTGAAACAGGTATTAATACTAGATTAGAGGCATTTTTAGATATGTTGTTGATGAGGAGGAAAAAGTGAAAAAAGGATATTTAGGAATTGATGTTGGCTCAATATCAACTAAGGGTGTAATAATAGATGAAGAAGGGAATATAGTATCTAGCCATTATATGTGGACTAATGGTAATCCTATAGAGGCAGTAAAATCGTTAGTTTTTAAATTAAAGAATGGTTTAAATAAAGATGTTAAAATAAAAGGGGTAGGGGTAACTGGTTCAGCAAGAAAGTTGATTGGTACTATATTGGGTGCTAATTTAGTTAAAAATGAGATTACTGCACATGCAGTTGGTACTCTACATGTAAAACCAGATACTAAAACTATTTTAGAAATTGGCGGGCAAGATTCAAAAATAATAATAATAGATGATGGTGTAGTAGTAGATTATGCCATGAATACATTGTGTGCTGCTGGTACTGGTTCGTTTTTATCTAGTCAAGCCAAAAGATTAGGAGTTGAAATAGAAGATATTGGTAATATTGCTATTTCGTCTAAAAATCCATCTAAGATTGCAGCAAGATGTACGGTATTTGCAGAAAGTGATCTAGTTCATAAAATACAGGCAGGTCATAAAAAAGAAGATATAATTGCTGGACTTTGTAAGGCAGTTGTTGGCAACTATTTAAATAACATAGGTAAGGGTAAGAAGATACTATCACCTATTGTATTTCAAGGTGGGGTTAGTAAAAATATTGGAGTAGTAGAAGCATTTAAAGAGGAACTTGGTACAGATATTTATGTCGATCCAAATGGACACTTAATGGGGGCTTTAGGTGTGGCATTGCTATCAAAAAATGAAGAGGAAATAGATTTTGACTTTAATATAGTAGATTTAAAATTTACAACTAGTAGTAGGGAGTGTAGTGGATGTCCTAATAATTGTGAGGTAATAATTGTAAAAAAAGGAAATGAAGTAATTGATTCATGGGGAAATAAGTGTGAAAGAGGCATGTTAGTAAAATAAAAACTACTTTGAAGTAGTTCTTTTTGTATATTGTAAAAATGCCTCATCCTTATATTCTCTAATAGGATTAAAACTAAACTCTTCTTCAGTAAATATTCTTTTTGTTGAATAATAATATTTAAGCATGTAGAAAAAATAACATACTATTATATTTCCATCAATATTTAGATTATTTCCTAATTTAAAGATTAATTTTTTGTATTCTGTTATAGAATTGAAGTATTCCATTATATTAGAAAGATATATAAAATCATATTTATCTGATATTTTTTTAGGTAGGTCTAAAACATCAGTATTTATAAAATTAACTTTCATATTTTTTATTTTATCTCTTAGTTCATAGTAGTTATCACCATTTAGATACTTAATATTTGTTTCTATTATTTTTCTTGAATCCATGTCAGCATAAAATAAGTTTCTACTTATATATGGTGGTGGATATGAGTCAAATAAGTTATTCCAAAATATTAGATTTTCATCAGATAAATTTGTTATAATTTTAGAAAATATTTCATAATAATATTCTGAGTCATTATCATAACTGTATGGTGTACCATTTGGATAAAAAAATCTAATATATTCTTCTTTAGTTAAATTAGATAGAAGAGCTGCCTTTTTTAAATAAAAGAAATATTTAGTTAAAATATTTATATCAAATGTAGTTATTTCACTGGCACCTCTTAAATACATATCTAGTGCTTGGTCAGAGCTACCTAATACAGTTAAACATTTTTTATTATTAAAGTCGAAATTATCAAAACATCCATTTAGATTTTCGTTAGAAAATGCATAAATCTTGGAGTGATTTGAATACTGTATTGTTGAAAAATGTTTGTTAAGAACACTTTTGGCACCTTTTATATCTTCTTCTAAATTGGACATGTTATTACCTCCTATAATTATTTTAGATAAGTTATTTTGAAGTGGTTCTTCTTGTATATTGTAGTGATGATGCATAGTTATCAACTTTATTATAATTAAAGTTTTTTCCAGTAAATATTTCTTCTGATATATCATAATATATACATTCTGAGAAAAAATAACATACTATAATGTTTCCATTGTCATTTAGAAAATTAGATAACTCTAAAACTAGTTTTTTATAAGATTTTAGTGCACTGTATGTATCTTGTTTATTAAATATTCCTTTTGAATAGTACATTATATTTGATAAATACATAAAATCATACATTTCTGATAACTTATGTGGTAATTCTTTAATATCAGTATTAATAAATTTCATTTCCAAGTGTCTTAATTTTTCCCTTAGATTATCATATTCATTTTCATTTAAATAACATATATTATTTTTTAAAGTATTATATGTGTTAGTGTCTGTTGAAAATAGACTTCTACTTACAATACTTGGGTTAAATTCTTCAAACAATTTAGTCCAAAAAACTAAACTATCCCCTGATAGGCATTGAGAAATTTTTGAAAATAATTTATAATTATTTATTTGATTTATATTAAAATGTGGAAAGAAGAAACTAATATATTCCTCTTTTGTTAATCCAGATAAAATAGCCGCTTTTTTTAGGTGAAAGAAGTACTTTGTTAAAATATTTATATCAAATGTGGTTATTTCACAAGCACCTCTTAAACACATATCTAATGCTTGATCAGAACTGCCTAGTACAGTTAAGCAGTTTCTATTATTAAAGTCGAAATTATCAAAACATCCATTTAAATTTTCATTAGTAAATGGATAAATTCTAGAATGTTTTGTAAATAAATTATTTACTGTATATTCGTATTCTCCTTTAATAATTCTTTTTGCATTAGTTATATCTTCTTCTATATTTTCCATAAAAAATCATCTTCAATCCCTTTCTGAGGGAATATTATATCATAAACAATAAAAAATGCAATATTTGAAAAATATTTTAGTGTCTTTTTGTATATTGTAAAGTTAAGTCATGATCACCAAAGTAATTGTAGTAAAATTCTTGTTCATTAAATATATTTTTTATATATGGAATTTTAAAATAGAAGTAACATACTACTATAATTCCATTTTCATTTAGTTTATCTATTAATTGTAAAATTAATTTTTTATATTCTTTTAATGAATTTGGCTCAGATGTATTATATATATATTCTGCGTATGACATTATATTAGATAAATATATATAGTCATAATTACTGGACAATTTATCTGGTAGATTTATTACATCTGAATTTATAAATTTAATTTCCATATCTTTAATTTTTTCCCTTAGGCTATAATAGTTATTGTCACTTAAATATTTTACTGATTTTTCTAGTGAGTTGCACTCATTTACATCATTAGAGAATAAGTTATGCAATGAGTTTATTCTTGAATCAAATAATTTAGACCAAAATGTTAGATTAGTTCCAGATAAATTTTTAGCGATTTTAGAAAATGTATTATAATATTTTATTTTATCTCTAATAATATGTGGTAATGGGTAGAAAAAATCCATATATTCTTCTTTAGTTAAATTAGATAGAAGTGCTGCCTTTTTTAAATAAAAGAAATATTTAGTTAGAACATTAATATCGAATGTAGTTATTTCACTAGCACCCCTTAAATACATGTCTAATGCTTGGTCAGAACTTCCTAATACAGTTAAACATCTTTTATTATTAAAATCGTAACTATTAAAACAGCCTATTAAATCTTCGTTAGTAAATGGATAGATTTTTGAATATTTTGGAAATATATAGTTACTATGATAGTTTTTCCCATCAATAATATTTTTTGCACCTTTTATATCTTGTTTTAAACTAAACATAGGATCATCTCCGTTAGTTAATTATTATATCATAAGTAATAAAAAAACCTATAAAATATTTTATAGGTTAAGCAACTTCTTGATTTAGTTTTTGTAATACCTTTGCTTCTCTCCTAGACACTTGTACTTGGTTCATTCCCATAATATGTGCTGTTTCTTGTTGAGTATAATCTTTTAAATATCTAAGTTGTATAAGTTTTCTATCATTTTCATCTAGTTTTTCAATGCTTTCTTTTAAAGTAATTAACTCTTCTTTTTCTAATGATTCAACATTTGGTATTACGTCATAAAGACACATGTCTTTTTCATCATCATTTATAACTTTATCAAGACTAGTAGTACTGTAGTTATTTGAAAGAGCCATTTTTATATCTTTAATATCTATCTCAAGAAATGCTGAAAGTTCTTCTATAGTAGGTGTCCTCATTAGTTTTTGACTAATAATATTTTTTGCTTCTTCTATTTTTCCACTTAATGCGTATAAATCTCTAGATACTTTTATATTTCTATTTTCTCTTATAAATGCTCTTATTTCACCTAGAATATATTTATAAGCATAACTAAAGAATTTTCCTTTACTAGAATCATAATTTCTATATGCTTTAATTAAACCTATGCATCCTACTTGAAATAAATCATCTCTATCATAATAACTTATTCTTTTTACAATACTATAAATTCTATCACTATACTCCTCAATTATCTCCCTTTCCATTTCATCACCAATAAAATTAAACCACAAATTATTTTAAATTTATATGACTTCGACAAAACTAGATAATTGTTATATGAAGTAAACAAAAAATGATATTATTTTAAATATAATTTTATATAATATTCATTTTTTTATTCCAATATTAATAGGATTTAATGGGGGTATTTATGAAAAAGATAATAGCAGTTTTTTTAATAGCGTTATTAATGATTCCTAGTCTTTGCAGTGCGACTGAAGTGGGATTAGATTTAGTACCTAATGGTAAAAGTGCAATTTTGGTAGAAGCATCAACTGGTGAGGTTATTTTTGAGAAAAATTCACATGAGAGATATGCACCAGCATCAATGACTAAAATGATGAGTTTACTTTTATTTATTGAAGCAATAGAAAAGGGTGTTATGACATGGGAAGAAAATATAACAGTAAGTGCTAATGCTTCTGCTATGGGAGGAAGTCAAATATTACTTGAAACAGGGGAAGTAATGAGTGTATATGACTTATTTAAAGGGGTTGCTGTTGCATCTGGCAATGATGCTACTGTTGCACTTGCAGAACGTGTTGCTGGTACAGAAGGTGCATTTGTAAATAAAATGAATGAAAAAGCAAAACAACTAGGTTTAAAAGATACTAATTTTGTAAACTGTACTGGGTTAGATGAAGATAATCATTATTCATCTTCTTATGATATGATGGTAATTGCAAGAGAATTAGTTAGTCATGAGAAGATACTTGAATTTTCCTCTATTTATGAAGATTATTTAAGAGAAGGTACAGATAGAAAGTTTTGGTTAGTAAATACTAATAAGTTAGTAAGATTTTATAAAGGTGCAGATGGTTTAAAAACAGGTTATACTGATAATGCTGGATACTGTTTAACTGCAACTGCTAAAAGAAATGAAATGAGATTATTAGGCGTAATTATGAATGAAGAAAATAGTAATATTAGAAATCAAGAAATGATGTCTTTACTAGATTATGGTTTTAATCAATATGAAACAGAAAAAATATTAAATACAACAACAAAAGTAAAAACTGTTAAAATAGATAAAGCAAAGAATCAAGAGGTTGATATAGTTCCTTTAAAAGATATAACTTTATTACATAAAAAAGCAGATGAAAAAAAGAATGTTACATTTGAAATAAAATTAAATGAATTAAAACCACCTATAAAAAAAGGCGAAGTAGTAGGACAAATAATAGTTAAAGAAAATGATAAAACTTCTAGAGTTGAAGATGTAACTGTAAGTAAGGATGTAGAAAAGGCAAATATTATTAATTTATTTTTAAGACACTTAAATAATATATTAGTTGGAAATATAGATTTTTAGTGCTTAAAAGGGGAAAATGATTAATTATTAATCAATTTTTCCTTTTTTAATATTAAATTTTTTTAAAAGATACAAAAGCCCGTTGACGAACATATGTACTTGTAATATAATTAATTTACTAAGTAATATAAAGTATGCTGATAAATACAATAGTTGTATTCAAATACAAAAGAGTAATAGTACATGTATTCAAAAAAAATATATATTACTTAAATAAGAAACAATTACTATATAAAGAATAATGTAAAAATATTAATAATAAGATTGTGAGGTGAAAGTAAAAAGTTTTAAAAAATTACGCTAGGATATTGACAAAATAAACAATTAAATTATATAATTTGATTGTGATTGAGCTTCGGTATCCCGCGTGGACCGAAGACTTTTTTATAATATGAAAGAATTTAAAACAATTGATGAACAAATTCAATTACTAATTAGTAGAGGTGTAAAGTTTGGGAATATTGAAAATGCTAAGACTTTACTATTAACTAATAATTATTATAATATTATCAATGGATACAAAGACTTATTTTTAGATGATAATGGAAATTATATTGATGGCACTACATTTGAGGAAATTTATGCACTATATGATTTTGATCGTAGTTTAAGAGATATTTTATTTAAATATATTTTAAAAATCGAAAATACATTAAGAACCTTAATATCATATTATTTTTCTATGAATCATGGAAATGATAATTATCTAAAAATCGATAGTTTTGAAAATTTTTATAATGTTAATGTTAGTGAAACTACTAAATTACAGCGAATAAAATATATTCAAGAATTAATAATTGATATTCAACAAAAAACAATTAAGGCAATAAATACAAAAGAATATGTTAAGCACTATATGTTAAATTATGGTTTTGTCCCCTTGTGGGTATTGATTAATGTGTTTTCATTTGGAGAATTAAGTAAATTTTTAGAGTTAATGAAACAAAATGAGCGAGTTGAAATTGCAAAATATTTTGATTGTAATGAAGATGAACTAATTCAATTTGTAAGACTAATGAATTATTATCGTAATTTATGTGCACATGATGAAAGAGTCTATAATACAAAAGTGCCAAAATATTTGTATATTAAGGATTGTAAATATCATGAAATATTAAAAATTCAGAAAAATAATGGTATGTACACTAATGGAAAATCTGATTTGTTTGCACTGATAATTTCATTTAAATATTTATTAACTAATGATGATTTCAATTCACTGTTTAACAAAGTACGCGGACGAATGATTAGTATAGAAAAACGTTTGCATACTAAAAATATTTCCGATATATTAAAAATTATTAATTTTCCAATAAATTGGAAGGAAATAAAAAGTCCCAAGTCCACTCAGGAAACTTAGGCTCTATCAAGAATATTATATGAAAAATTACAAAATGTATACTAAAATAATTTTATGATATAAAAAATTAAATCTCTCAATGATATATATAATTACACAAATAACAGGAAATATATATACTAATATTGGGGGACTTATTTATGAAAGGTTATATAGAATCAAATATATATGATGATGAAGAAATTATATATAGAGCAAGAGTTAGCATTATACCTTTAATAATTTATGTTATACCTGTTATTCTATTTGTCATACTAACATCTATTGTAAATAATATTTGGTTTTCTGTATTGGCAGTTTTTGTAATGATTCTTTGTATAATTGGTTTAATAAGAGCAATTATAAGTATTTCAGCAATTGAACTTGCAATTACAGATAGGAGAATAATTGGCAAACGAGGTTTTATTAATATACGTGTATTGGAGGCGCCATTGAATAAGGTTACTGCAGTTTCGATTAAAAAAGGATTGCTAGGACATATATTTAATTATGGGCATATAAATATTGATGTTTTTTCTTGTAAATATGAATATGGATTTATACAGAAACCTGAGGTTTTTAAACAAGAATTAATGAAATTGATTTAATACTATTTTTAACTAAAAACAGGAATTATTTTCCTGTTCTTTTATTTTATAAGAGTAAAGTATAATATAACTATTATTCCAAGGATTATTCTATAGTATCCAAAGAATTTAAAATCATGTTTTTTAATATATCCCATTAAGAATTTAATTGCAATGATGGATACTATCAATGAAGAAAGCATTCCTATTAATAGAGTAACTAATTCTAATGAAGTAAAAGCAAAGCCAAATTTTAATATTTTAAGTAAACTTGCTCCAAACATTACTGGTATTGCTAGAAAGAAAGTAAACTCTGTTGCTACAAATCTAGATGTTCCAATTAGTATCGCTCCAATAATTGTAGCACCTGATCTAGATGTTCCAGGAAGTAATGATAGCACTTGGAAAATACCAATTATTATTGCTGTTTTATATGTTAAATCTTTTAAACTCTTTATCTTTGCTTCTTTATTTTTATTTCTAATTTCTATTATAATAAATAATATACCATATACTATAAGCATTATTGCTATTGAAATTGGAGTTCCAAAGTGTGCTTCTAAAAAGTCATCAAATAGTACTCCTATTATTCCTGCAGGTATACACGCTACTATAACTTTTTTCCATAAATCTATAGTATCTTTTTTTTCTTCTTTGCTCTTTTTAGAAGATAGTGGGTTTAGTTTATTAAAGTATAGTATTAAAACTGCTAATATTGCTCCTAATTGTATAACTACAAAGAACATTTCTTTAAATTCATTAGACATATTTAACTTAATAAATTCATCTACTAAAAGCATATGTCCTGTACTACTTATTGGAAGCCATTCTGTAATTCCTTCAACTATACCTAATAATAGTATTTTTAGTAATTCTTGTAAATTCATGTTAATCCTCCTATACTAATATAAAATTATAGCACAAAATAATAATTATTAATATATTATTAAATATTATTTTAATATAAGAATTATGATTACTTTTATTAAACATAATATATATTACAAATATAATATATTAGGTGATAGTTATGAAAAAAAGAAAAGTTAAAAGAACTGTTTCACTAGTGATAGTGTTATTTATACTTTTATTAGTTGTTAATATTTTAACTGATTCTACTTCTAAAAAGTTAAAGAAACTTAAATATCAAGATAAAACAATATCTGTTATTAAAGATTTAAAGATACAAGATGTAGTAATTAAAAACAATAAGTATTCTAAAACTCTTGAGGAGGCAATACTTAATAATCAGTTTTATCAAGAGAATATTGATTTTTATTATGAATTTGAATATAGGAATGACGATAAATTTATTAATCATTTAAACTCATTAATAAAACTTGGATATAATAAAATGCAAATAACAGAAATATTTGATAGTATGTCATCAGATGATATAGAAGTATTATTAAAATATAATTATATTTCTAATATTAGTGATTATTTAAAATATAGTTATTTTAATATAAACTATTTAGATAGGTATATAGAATATGAAAAATCTACTTCTTATGATAAAGAAAAATTAATTACATATGTAAATATAGGACTTGATAAAGACTTTTATAGTGATTATAAAATAGTAGATAATCCTTCAAGTAATTTGGTGCTCGTTAATAAATATAATTTATTACCTTCTGATTATGTTCCTAGTGATTTAGTTACACTAAGTAATAGTTATTCGCTTGTTAATGTTAAAATGACAAGTGAAGCAGCATTAAATTTTGAACAATTAAGTAGTGATGCTTCTGTAGTTGGACTTAGTATTTTAGGAATGTCTGGATATAGAAGTTATGATTATCAAAAAAATTTATATGAAAGATACAAAGAAAATGATCCTGATAAGGTAGATACATATTCTGCAAGACCAGGTGCTTCTGAACATCAAACAGGTCTTGCACTTGATGTTGAAACTAAGACAACTATATATACTGATTTTGGTAAAACTAACGAATATAAGTGGTTAAAACAAAATGCTCATAAATACGGTTTTATAATTAGATATACTCACGAAAATACTCACATAACTGGATATAAACAAGAGGAGTGGCATATAAGATATGTTGGAGTAGATGTTGCTACATATATTTATGAAAATAATATTACTTTTGATGAATACTATGTTAGATTTATAGAAAACAGTAATTAATAATATTATAAAATCATAAAAAATGTTGACTGTAAAAAATAATGTGATATTATATTATGTAAATTCAAAAGAAGGAGTTATTATAAAAATGGTAAAGGATAAATTAATTAATGAAAAAGAAATAGGTTATATTATAAAAGCATTAATGGGATTTCATCCAGGCAAAAGGTTTTTTAAGGCAGGTAACTTTATTAATGAAATGTCTAGTAATGAAAAAATACAATATTTAAGTTCTTTAGTAAAAAAAGGAAATTTTATAGTTGAAGAAAATTATAAAAGTCCTAGAAGCAAAAAGATGAGAGAAGAATACTCTAGCAATTTGTTTTATTATCTTTCTTATTTAGCACAAAATGATAGATTTGGGGATGAATTTGTCAATAGTGATATTGAAATGATAGCGCTTATATCGTCTACTTTAATGACAAACGGTCATCTTGAAGATTATAGTACCCAAGAAAAAAAATCTGATACAAATGGTGTCATAAAATATATGTTTTTGGCATTGAATCATTTTGTTAAAAATTTATTATGTGAAGAGTATTATGATTTTGCTAGAAAATATGGCATTATGTTAAAAAATAAAAATATTAGTTCACATTCCAAAAAATTAGCGTGGTCATATTTTGTAAAACAGTTAGAAGATAAATCTCGTGATTTTGCACCACATAATATAGAGATAGTAGTAGATGATGATTTTTTTGAAAAAAAGAAAAAACAAAAAGGAAAAAATAGGTTAAAACAATATTAAACTATTAATTAGCGATAAACTTTATAATAGTTATCTAAAAGAAAATAAAGTGTAAATAATGCGTTAAATATAAATCTTACATATTTTAAAATATTTTGGTTATAGATATAATGTAATTAAGATTGGAGGAAATATGAAAGGTAATGCAGTAGTACTAATCATATTATGTATGATAATAGTAGGAATATTAATTTATTATTTTGGATTTAATGGACTTGATTTAAGTGTTTTAAAATAGCAATTTGCTATTTTTTTTGTATAAGTTAAAAAAATATATACATAATATAACTGGTGATTATATGGAAAATATTAGTAAAGAGGAATATCAAAAAATAGTTAAAAAACATACTCCGCATGAAGATAGATTAAAAAATGGAATAATTGTTTTTATAGCGGGTGGTATAATGGGAGTTTTAGCGCAAATCTTAATGCAAGTTTATATTAATTTCTTTAATTTGGCTAGTAGTGATGCATCAGTTTTAGTTATTATAACTTTTATCGTGCTAGCATGTATTTTAACTGGTTTTGGTGTTTTCGATAAGTTGGTTAGAATATTTAAGGCTGCTTTATTAATACCTATAACAGGTTTTGCTCATGCGATGATGTCTTCTGCTATGGAATATAGGAAAGAGGGATTTGTTACTGGAATAGGTAGTAATATATTTAAATTAACTGGGACAGTTATATTATATGGGGTAGTATCTGCTTACTTTTTTGGTATGATTAGATACTTTATAATGGGGGCTTAATATGACATATAAATATAAAAATGTATATATAAAGGATTCTGCATTAGTTGGTGGTAAGTATGAGCAAGAAGGGCCACTAAAAAGTTTTTTTGATAAAACTTATAAAGATTTTTATTTTGGTGAGGCAACTTTTGAACAAGCAGAGGTAAAAATTATGAAAGATAGTATAGATGTGTTATTAAATAAAGTTAATAAAAAAACATCTGATTTAGATTTATTTATTGCAGGAGATTTATCTAATCAAATAGTAACATCAAATTATGTAGCAAGGGATTTAAATATTCCATATTTGGGTGTTTATAATGCTTGTTCAACTTCGGCAGAGGCAATTTTAATAGCATCTAACATGATAGATGCTAAACAGGCAAGTAATGTACTTGTTTCAGTATCTGCACATAACTTAATGGCGGAAAAGCAATTTAGGTTTCCAACTGAATATGGTGGTAATAAATTAAAATATACAACATTTACTGTAACTTGTGGTGCGTCTATATTATTAACAAATGAAAAATCTAAAATAAGAGTAGAGTCAGCAACACTAGGTAAAGTTAATGATATGGGTGTAACTGATGTTAATAATATGGGTGGTGTAATGGCACCTGGTGCATGTGATGTAATACTTACACACTTAAAAGAAACTAATAGAGATATATCATATTATGATTTTGTACTTACTGGGGACTTAGGACTTTATGGAAAAGAGATATTAAAAGAGTTAATGAGTAAAAATAATGTTAATTTAGATAAATATAACGATGCTGGTGTTATGCTTTATGATTTAAAAAATCAAGATGTTTTTGCAGGTGGCAGTGGTCCATCATGTGGTCCATCAGTTTTATATGGATTTATACTTGATAATATGAAAAAAGGAAAGATGAAACGTGTTTTATATGTTCCAACTGGTGCATTAATGAATACAACTATGGTAAATCAAAAAATGACAATACCATGTATTAGTCATGCGATTAGTTTGGAGGTGGTAGAGTGATATATGTAAATGCATTTTTATTCTGTGGAATAGTTTGTTTAATAGCGCAAATAATATTGGATAATACAACTCTTACACCTGGGCACATAACAAGTTTGTTTGTTATAATTGGTGTAATATTAGATGTATTTAATATTTATGATAAGATTTTATTATGGGCAGGTGCAGGTGCAATACTTCCTATAACAAGTTTTGGACATTTACTTATACATGGATCTATGGACTTTGCATCTGATTACGGATTTATAGGTCTTGCAACAGGTATGTTTAACTTAACTGCAGCAGGTATTTCAATAGCAATAGTCGCATCTTTCTTCTTGACATTAATATTTAAACCAAAAGATTAATTTAGAATATTTTTTTTAAATAAAACTACCTTTGTATGATATAATTTAATCATATGGAGGCTTTTTATATGAATTTAATTAATAATTTTGATTTAGATAAAACAATTTCTAAGAATGAAATATTAAAGTATAAAAATATGATTGAAGTTATACCAAATATAGGTAATATAATATTAAATATAGGTAGTACATTAGGAGATGGTTATAAAAAACATGGCGATAATATATGGATAAGCAATTTAGCAGATGTAGATGATACTGCTAGCATAACAGGTCCTTGTATAATAGATGATTATGCTTGTATTAGACATTCTGCTTATATAAGAGGTAATGCGTTGATAGGTAAGGCATGTGTTGTTGGAAACTCTGTTGAAGTTAAAAACAGTATATTATTTGATAATGTACAAGTACCTCATTTTAATTATATAGGTGATTCTATTTTAGGATATAAATCTCATTTTGGAGCAGGAGCAATTACTAGTAATATAAAAAATGATAAATCCAATATAGTAATAGGGGATATTGCTTTAAGGAAAATGGGGGCAATTGTTGGTGATTACGTAGAAATAGGATGTAACTGTGTTTTATGCCCTGGAACTATAATAAGTAGAAATACAAATATTTATCCACTAACACTTGTTAGGGGAATGATAGATAAAGATTTAATAGTAAAATCTATGGATAATATATTAAATAAAAAACAAATTTTTCTTGATTTTGATAGTACTATATATAATACTGATAAAATGTTTAATGATATTTTAGATAGATGTGAAGAATATGGTATAAGCAGGGAAAAAATATTTGAAGTAAAACAGTTATTTTTAAATGATGGTAAGTTATTTAATATAAATGAAATACTGGACTATATAAGTAATGAGATAAGTTTTGATAGTAATTTATATGCTGAAATTAATGGTATTCTTGAGAATGGTAAGATTTATATTTATGATGATGTTTATGAGTTTATATCAAAATTAAGGGATAAAAAATATCAAGTTAATATACTTACATATGGAAATAGAGAATTTCAATGGTTAAAAGTTAAAAATAGCGGAATAGAATCTTATGTAAGTCAAGTTCTTATAACCGATAAATCAAAAAGTAATTTAGATTATATAAGTTATAAGAATGGGATATTTATAGATGATAATCCAGATGAAATTGTAGGATTTTTATCAAGAAATCCAATTAAAGTAATAAGAATAAAAAGAAAAAATGCAAGTAGATTTAGTATCGCTTTAGATAATAAAGATATAGTAGAGTGTGAAGGTTTGTTAGATATAATTGATTTATTTTGAAAAGTAATATAATAGAATAAAAAAGTTGTAAAAATGAATTTGCAATTTTTTTATTTCACAAGGGAATAGCATAATTACCTCAAATAATAATGGTGGTGTTTTAAATTATAAAGAAAAAAACAGAACTAAACTAATACCAGGGACATATGATTTTATGGTTAATCTTTAATGTTAGATGAAACTAATAAAGATTACCTAATAGGAATAATATCAAATGTAACAGGTATAAAAAAAGATTTAATTAGTATTGAAGTACAAAATTCAGAATATATAGTAAATAATAAAAAAGATAAAAAATGAGAAGCGACATAATAGTAATTATAAGTAAAAATAAAATAGATGAACTAAGATAACATTATAAGACAAGAAAATAAACTTGTAGTTTTTTATTATAGTTTGATTAAATATTGGATAGAATAAGTGTAAATAGATATAGATATATGTTGAAATATAATATTATGAACTGTATAATTTAGTTATAGTAGGAGGATGTATGAAAAAGAATAAAGGATTTACACTAATAGAACTATTAACAGTAATAGCAATACTAGCAATAATACTATTAATAGCAGCACCAACAATATTAGGAGTATTAGATAAAGCAAAGAAAAATAATTTTAAGAATCAAGTATTATTATATGTAGAAGGATTAAAACAACAAGTAGCACTTACTTCATTAAATCAAGCAGATATGAGTATAACACTACCAGATGTAGGTTCATCAACTTTGGTTAATATACAAGATATACCAATGGATACAAGTACAAGTTTAAAGGGAAGTATAAGAATAGAAAATGATAATGGAAGTTATAAATATTACTTAGTAGGAGTAAGTAACGATGATTATAAAGTAAAAGGCGAAGTAGAAGCAAAGTCTTTAGGTATTAATGATATAGTAAAAAATGATGGAAGTGTTACACCAGAAGTACCAACAGTAAAATCATATAATATAGGGGAATCTGTAACATTAAAAGATAATACTGTTTGGTATGTAATAGAAACAAGTGATAGTAGTAAGGATACAGTAACATTATTTGCGTCTTCTAACATGAAAAGTGATGGAACAGGATTTACAATGGATGAAATAGAATACAAAATAGCATTCGATGAGGCAAATGTAAGAACAACAGAAAACAATTCATATTGTACTGATCCTACGAATGGATGTAATATGTATGCAGCAAATGGAACAACAGTAACTGAGGATTCTACAATAAAGAAGTTTATGGATGGAAGTGTTAAGGATTATATAAATAATAGTTTAACTACAAATGGAGGAATAAATATAAACTCTATAAGGCTAATAACCAATCAAGAAATATGTAATATAATAAATGTTAGTGATTCTAGTAATAATTGTAACCCATCACCAACTTCAGCAATGATATTACAAGACACATATACAAATGTACCAGAGTGGTTATATTCAACTGCTTATTGGACAATGACTCCATATAGTTTAAATAGTACTAATGAATATGTTATTAATGCATCTAGTGGCTTCGGACCTCGTGTTGTTAAAGGTGGAAATTTTAGTTTCGGCTCTCGCCCAGTAATAGTAACAAATAAGTCTAATATCAAATAATATAATATTTATTTAAAAAGTACGTTTTAACGTATTTTTTTGTAATATGCCTCATTTATTTGCATAGATTTAAGTGTAATATAAAAGAAAGTAGGGGTTATATGGAAAAGCAGGAAATAATTAAAAGTATTGCATCTAGAACAGACGGAGATATATATTTAGGGGTAGTTGGTGCAGTTAGAACTGGAAAGTCTACATTTATTAAAAAAGTAATTGAGACATTAGTTGTTCCAAATATTGAAGATGAGTATGAGAAAAAACGTGCATTAGACGAAATCCCTCAAAGTGCTCAAGGTAAAACAATAATGACAACTGAGCCAAAATTTGTTCCTAGTACTGCTGCTAAGATAAATATAGATGACTTTTCTTGTAATATAAGATTAGTTGATTGCGTTGGATATGTTATAGAGGCAGCAAAAGGATATGAGGATGAGAATGGTCCAAGGATGGTAAGAACACCTTGGTATGATGAAGAAATACCATTTGTAGAAGCCGCTGAAATAGGAACTGAAAAAGTTATAAAGGATCATTCAACTATTGGTATAGTAGTTACAACAGATGGTTCTATTGGAGAAATTGGTAGAAACTCTTATGTTGAGGCAGAAAATAGAGTAATAACTGAATTAAAAGAGATAGGTAAACCATTTATAGTATTAATGAATTCTACTCATCCAATGTTACCTGAAACAGAAAAATTGGCTGAAAAGTTAGCAGATGAACATAATGTACCAGTAATACCAATAAGTATTGAAAATATGAATGAAAAAGATATGTATAATATCTTAAGAGAAGCATTATATGAGTTTGAAATAGGTGAGGTAAAGGTTAACCTTCCAGAGTGGATAGCAGTATTAGACCATAGCCATCCATTAAAACAACTTTATATGACTAAAATAAAAGAGAGTGTAATGGAGGTTAATAAACTTAGAGATATTGATACAATAACTAAACATTTTGTAGATTCTAGTGAAATATCAAAGGCATATATATCTAATGTAGATCCAGCAACTGGTGAAGTTATTATAAATTTACATGCACCTAATAATTTATATAATGAAGTATTAAATAATATTATAGGAAGTAATGTAAATTCTAAGGCTGCTTTATTGTCGTTATTCCAAGAATTTAATATAGCAAGAAGAGAATATAATCAAGTAAAACAAGCATTAAAAATGGTTAAACAAACTGGTTATGGAGTTGCTTTCCCTTCAATATCTGATATGACACTTGAAACACCTGAGATTATAAAACAAGGAAGTAGATATGGCGTTAAGTTAAAGGCTAAAGCATCTAGTATACATATGATAAAAGTAGAAGTAGAGTCAACTTTTGAACCAATAATAGGCTCAGAAATGCAAAGTAAAGAATTAATTGATCATATAATGAAAGATTACGAAGAATATCCTGATAATATTTGGAAATCAGAAATATTTGGTAGGAGTTTAGATGCGATTGTACAAGAAGGAATACAAGCAAAACTATCATTAATGCCAGAAAATACAAGATATAAATTACAACAAACTTTAACTAAAATGGTTAATAAAGGAAGCAATAACTTAATTGCAATAGTTTTATAGATAATGGAAACATTATCTTTTTTTTAAATTTAAAAGGAATTTTACTTTTACTTATAGAAAGATATAAGTGGGAGGAATTTTATGAAAAAAATATTTTTAGTAGTATTATTTTTAATAATAGGTTTTATAAATATAATGCCTAGTTATGCTTCTTTAGGAAGTGTTGAAAAAATAGATATGGTATATAAAACCGATAATTATAATGTAGAAAGTGGTATAGAATATACTAGAAGTTCATCATATAAATTATATGTTGATGGTATGCTTACTTATTGTGTTACACCTGGAATACTATTTAGAAAAGGAGATGGGTATTATGAGGGCTCATATGATGGAATTGATCCTGTAAAACTGCGTAAAATGGAATTAATTAGTCATTACGGTTATGGTTACAAAGATCATACAGATATAAGATATTATATAGCAGCACAGGAGTTAATACATAACATACTAGGTTTTTCAGTTACATATAATGATGGAAACTTTAATGTTGATGAATTTAAAACTAATATTAATTGGTTAGTTGCAAGAAGTGAATTAATACCTTCAATAAGTGATGACATTTATTTAGTATTAGGTAGGGAACAAAGTTTTAAAGATGGAAACCAAGTTTTAGAACATTTTGATATAGAATATTCAGATAATTTACAAGTTACTTCTGAAAATAATATATTAAAAGTTAAACTTTTAAGTGGTAATAGTGGTGAAATAAAATTTTATAGAGGAACAGATGAACATACAAAATTTTATCTTAAGGATGGTTCACAAACTGTTGCTGATTTTAAATTGCCAAAAGAATTATTTAAAACAGTCAATGTTATTGGAATACCAAGTGGCAAGGTAGAAGTTACTGATAAAAATAGGGCTACTTTTGAACCTATAGAGGGAACTAAATATAGTTTATTAGATAATTCATTTAATGTTTTGGAAACAAAAGTAACAGATGAAAATGGATATTTAATATTTGATAATTATTATGAGTATGGTATGTATTATATTGAGGAAGTAGAGGTAAAGGATTATCCTAAAAACGAGGATTTAATGCTATTTAATTTACGTGAGGATTTATTTAAAGCATCTTTCTTTCATGGAAATATGGGTAGTATTAGAGTTAAAAATATAGATAAATATGGCAATATTTTAAATGGTCGATTTGAGATAACAGATTGTGCTTCTGGTATAACTGGTTTTGATAATTTAGTTGTTGGAAAATATTGTATAAAACAAACAGTTGCTCAGTATGGATATTTGATTGATAATAATATATATGATATAGAAATAACTAAGGATAGTTTAAATAAAGAGTTGGAAGTTGTAAATTATCAACCAACAGGAAGTTTAGCAATAAATAATGTAAATGAACAAGGGGATAAATTAAATGGAAAGTTTGAAGTAACAGATGATTCAGGAAATGTTGTAGATATAACTAAATTAGAGATAGGTAAATATTATGTAAAACAAAAGGAAGTAGAAAAAGGCTACATAATTGATGATAAAATATATGAAATAGAAATAACATTTGAAGACTTAAATCAAGAATTAACGATAGTAAATAAGTTACTTGGAAGTTTAGTAATAAATAATGTAAATGAACAAGGAGAAAAATTAAATGGAAAGTTTGAAGTAACAGATGATTCGGGAAATATTGTAGATATAACTAAATTAGATATAGGTAAATATTATGTAAAACAAAAAGAGGTAGAAAAAGGCTACATAATTGATGATAAAATATATGAAATAGAAATAACATTTGAAGATTTAAATCAAGAGTTAAATATAGTTAATTTAAGAAAAGAAGATATTTTACCAAAGACAAGTTCAAATAGCAATTATTTTATATTTATTTCATTAATATTATTATTTTTGGGTATTAGGATAAGACGTCTAAATTATTAGGAAGTTTAATGATTGTATTAGGGACATCTATGTTTCTTTTACCTATAGTTTGTACAAATATGGAAATAATTAAAAATGATGAAATAATAAATAATGAATTTGTTCTTAAAAAATCTGATAGTAAGGAAGATACTTTAGATAATGAGTTATCTTATGAATATGAAGGTTATTTAGAAGTGCCAAAGTATAATATTAAAAGGTTAATAAAAAAGGGTGTTACAGAAGAGGTTTTATCTAAAAATTATGTATTATATTATAATTCTTTTGTATCATTAGATAAAAATGATTTTAATATTATATTGCTAGGTCATAATATAGAAAGTGTTTTTAGATTTTTGCATTACTTAGATGTAGGTGATGAGGTAGTTCTTGTTACACATAAGTTTTGTTATAAATTTGAAATATATAGTGTAAATATTATATCTGAAAGAGAAGTTTCAATATTAAATGAGTCACATGATGAAAAAGTTTTAACTCTTATTACATGTATGAAAAATAATAAGAATAGGCTAGTTTTGCGAGCAAAACTTAAAAATATGTAGTATTTTTGTATAAAAATATTGATTTTTATATAAAAAGATGATATTTTAAGTATGTAAGCATAGAAGTGCTTATTAAAAACGGAGGTAGAAATTTCATGGCAAAACAAATTGGAAAACAAGACTTAGTACAAGCCGTTGCTGAAAAAACAGGTTTGACAAAGGCTGATTCATCACGTGCTTTAGAAGCAGTAATTGAATCAATTCAAGAAGGATTACAAAAAGAAGGTAAAGTAACTATTGTTGGCTTCGGTACTTTTGAGGCTAAAAAACGTCCAGCAAGAGAAGGACACAATCCACAAACAGGAGAAAAACTTACAATCCCTGCTAGAGTTGTTGTATCATTTAAGGCTGGAAGTAAATTAAAAGACGAATTAAATGGAGAGGCTGCATAAGCTTCTTTTTATTTTTAAATAAAGAATATTATAGAAAAGGATAATTATGTTAGATGTTGCTTTAGAGTTACTTGGTATTATAGAAAATAATGGTTTTAAGGCATATCTTGTAGGTGGATGTGTTAGAAACTTAATATTAGGCCATGATTTTACTGATATAGATATTTGTACATCAGCAACGCCTTGTGATATACGAAATATATTTAAAAGTAGTTTAATAAGTACTGAAAGATATGGCTCAATAGTTTTAATATATAAAGAAAAGAAATTTGAAATAACGACGTTTAGACAGGAAGGTATATATTCTGATGGTAGAAGACCTGATACATTTACTTATATAGATAGTTTGCAAGAAGATTTAAAAAGAAGAGATTTTACTATAAATACTATATGTATGGATAAGGATAAAAATATAATAGATATTTATAATGGTATTAGTGATATAAAATTAAAAACAATAAATACAGTAATAGATGCTGATAAAAAGTTTTATGAAAATCCACTTAGGATGCTTAGAGCGATAAGATTTGCAACTATTCTTGATTTTGATACTGCTTCTAATGTTAAAGATGCAATAATAAATAATTTTAATAAAGTAGAACTTATTTCTTATGAAAAAAGGAGAAGTGAATTAGATAAAATATTTTTATCTAAAAATAATAAATATGGCATTAAATTATTATTAGAAACAGGATTATATAAGAGTTTAGGACTTAATAATTTAGATAAAATTAGTTTAATAGATGATATTATAGGTATATGGGCCCAGATTAGAAACTATAAATATTTATTTAAAAAATCAGAAAGAAAACTAGTAAGTTTAATAATAGAAATTTTAGATAATAATATTGAGGTTGAGAATAATTTTTCATTATATAAATATGGTTTATATATATGTACAGTTGTATCTAAAATTAGAGGTAATGATTTAGATAAGTTATTACATATATATAATAATATACCTATTATTTCATTTGATGCACTTGATATTAGTACAGATCAAGTATGTAATATATTAAACATAGAAAAAGGTATAAAATTAAAGTATATATATGATGATATTATAAATAATATATTATCATGTAATATTAAAAATAAAGAAGAGGATATAATACTGTATTTAAAAAATAATTATAATGTGATAAAATAAGATGAGTAGGTGATTCTATTGAAAACTGATCAATTATTAGAACTTTTAAAAAGTAAAAGTATAGTGATTCCACAAGTTATATTTAAGAATTATAAAAAACTAGATATAACAACTGATGAATTTTTGGTATTGTGTTATTTAATAAATATAAATGGTAAGATTGCTTATAATCCTAAATCTTTAGGCATTAATTTGGGAATAGATGAGTTAGAAGTACTTGAGGTAATAAGTAATTTGGAAGAAAAAAAGGTATTACAAGTATTAGTTGAAAAAAATGAACTTGGTATTATTGAAGAATATATATCACTTGATTTATTATATAATAAATTACTTATGCTACTAATGAACGGAGAATCTAAGGTTAGTGATAATACTAATATATTTGAAGTTTTTGAAAGTGAATTTGGGCGTACTTTATCTCCAATGGAATATGAGTATATAAAGGCATGGATGGAAGATGGTTTTACAGAAGATTTTCTTAAAAGTGCACTTAAAGAGGCAATATATAATGGTGTTCCAAAATTAAGATACATTGATAGCATTCTTTATGAATGGAGAAAAAAAGGTTATAAAACTGTAGATGATATAAAGAAAAATCCTGTTAAAAAAGAAGAGAAAAAAGAAATATTTGAATATAATTGGTTGGATGATAAGGATGAATAATAAGATAAAAGATATACATGGCTATTTAGATGAGTTATATATTAATCCAAAATGTGAATTATTATTTAATAATGATTATGAGCTTTTAATAGCAGTTATGTTATCTGCACAATGTACAGATAAGAGAGTTAATATGGTAACTAGAGATTTATTTAGTAAATATACTACTATTTATGAATTAAATAATGCTTCTTCTTCAGAGATTTCTAATATAATAAGACCAGTTGGGACATTTAATAAAAAGAGCAAGTTTATTAAGGAAATATGTTCATCTTTAATTGAAAACTATTCTGGTATAGTACCTAATAATAGAAAATATTTGGAATCTTTACCTGGAGTTGGTAGAAAGACTACCAATGTAGTTCTTGGGATTTTGTATAACGTGCCATCAATAGCAGTTGATACACATGTAGCAAGAATTAGTAAAAGATTAGGACTTGTTAATAAAAATGATGATGTAGATATAATAGAAAAAAAGTTAATGAAAAGAATAGATAAAGATAAATGGCTTAGAATACATTATCAAATGGTACTATTTGGAAGATATAAATGTAAAGCACAAGCTCCTTTATGTGAAGGGTGCAAACTTAAACAATATTGTAAAGCAAATAAGAGTTAATGTTATAAAGTTAAAAAGTTGCAAAAAATAAATTTGTAATTTTTTTGTTTTAAATTATAAGTATATTAGATAAATACTGGGTAAAATAAGTGTAAATAGATTTAGATATATGTTGAAATATGATATTGTAAAGTATATAATTTAATCATAGTAGGAGGAGTATATGA
>CAOKET010000024.1 GCA_948467605.1 uncultured Mycoplasmatota bacterium
ATAAAGATTTTAAATTATTTAAATCTAAAATCTTTATGTTTAACATTATACATGGGTATAATGATTCGACAAGTACAATTGAAAATTCTGCATATGAAATAAAACTAAGAATTAAAGAGATACTAAAAGAACATCACTGTAATAAAGTAAATATAATAGCGCATTCTAAAGGTGGATTAGATGCTAGATATTTAATATCAAAATTAAATATGAGTAAACATATCGCATCTTTAACAACTATATCTACTCCTCATAGGGGTTCAGAGTTTTCTGATTTTATATATAATTTGCCAAAAGTATTTTTTAAAATATTTTGTTTTGTTGTAAACACATATTCTTTATTTATTGGAAGTAAATCACCTGATATTAAAAATGGGATTTATCAGACAACTACTAGTTATTGTAAAGAGTTTAATTTTAATGTTAAGGATAAAAGATGTGTATACTACCAAAGTTATTTTTCAACTATGAAGTATCCAATATGTGATATTATTATGATGATTCCATATATGATTATGAGATTAAAAACAAATGAGAGAATAGATGGCTTATCTACGATTTCATCTGCAAAGTGGGGAAGGGATTTTCATATTATAGAAAAAGATAAAGGTATAAGAGGTATATCTCATGCTGATATAATTGATTTAAGAAGAGCAAATATTGATTCGTTTAACATTACAAATATATATATCGATATAGTAAAGGATTTAAAGAATAAGGGATATTAATAAAAGTATTAATTATAAAATTAGAAAATTAATGAACCAATTTATATTAATAGGAAAATAAATAGTAAAGTTTATGATGTTATAAAAATGCTTTATTATTTTTTTTTTATAAGTAATTTATTTGGTAAAATTTTACTTTTACTATATTGTAAATCAATGTCACAAATGATATAATTTTGTCGTATATGATAGGAGGACTATATGAGAAAGAAAGAGGGATTTACTTTAATTGAATTATTGGTAGTAATAGCAATATTAGCAGTTATATTATTAATGGCTGTACCAATAATAGTTAGTAATATAGGTGAAAGCAAAGATAATGCCTATAATAATCAAATAACTTTATTTGTAAACGGTGCTGAAAGATATGCCTTAGAATATAACAATGATTTATTATGGGAAGAATCAGATATAGAGGGTGTAAAAAAGGCAATAGTTACTTTAAGGGAATTAGCAGATAAAGATTATGTTAATTTGCCTGTAATAAATCCTATAACAGGTGAAGCATTTGACCCTGATACAACAAGAGTAATAATATATAAATATGAAGATGGATCACTTAAATTTGAGTATGAGGATATTAATGGATTTAGGATAGTAGTTGGAACTAAAGTTCAAACAATATTACAATCTACAGAATATACTTCAAATATGATAATGACAGACATATATGGTAAAGATAATAATGGAAATGACATAACAGATAGTATTACATATACTTGTAAATATGATCAACAGGATGTTGATTGTAATATATTAAAACTAAAAACTAAGGAGTTAGGTACTTACTATATAACATATAGATTAGAACTTGATGGAAAAGTTAAGACTGAAACAAGAACAATAAAAGTAGTAAATAAATCAACTCCAATAATAGTTGTAAGACCAGAGGATACAGGTATAAAAGTTGATAAGGTAAGAGTTACAATCATTTATCCAGATGGTTCTTTATCAAAAACATATAGCACAAAATATGTATCAAACAAAAATTATCAAATAGGTTTTGATGTTACTGAAAATCAAGTAATAACAGCAGATTGTATAGACAAAAATGGTTTGAAATGTGATACTGCTCAAACTATTATAAAACATATAAAATCAGAACCACCAAAAATTGAATCTATAATTGTTCCTACTAGTTTAATTGATGGGTATGCTAAAAGTCAAACTGTAAAAGTAACATATAAAAATCAATTATTGATGGCAAATCAGTTATTTATTAAAACAACAAGACCTGGTGTAAGTAATTTAAATGTAACACTTGCTTGTGGTAGCGGAGATTTACCTGGTGATTGTATAGGTATATCAGAAACGACAAGTTTGTCAGCAAATACATGGTATAGAGTTAGTAGCAATGTAAACATCACATATAATACAACATCAAATGATATAGGGACAATATATGCTGTTTTATATGATACAACATTTAGTGATGTAGTAAGTGCAAAATTAGAGAAAATAGATTCTACTGGTCCAAAATTAGAATTAAATGATGAAGTTTTAACAACAAAAACAGTTTTATTAGCATATTCTGCTAATGATTTGGAAACTGGACTAGAGGGCAGTACAACATGTAAATATGGAACAGTAAATGGTACATTTGATAAAACAGGTACAATTTCATATAACTATATATGTAGATTAGATAATTTGAAAGCAGGAACTACATATTATTATCAAATATGTGCAACGGATAAATTGGGAAATAAAACATGTAGAACAGGAAGCACAAAAACCTCAACAATGGTAGATCCAAAAATAACATTTACAAATACGCCAACAACAGCGGTAAATGGATATTTAAAACAACAAATCGCAGTAGTAAAATTTGATAATTCAAATATAACAGTTCCAGAGTACTTTATAAAGACAACTAAGTCAGGAAAAAGTAGTTTGGCAGTTAGTCAAGTGTGTGGAAATGAAAGAGTTCCAAGTAATTGTTCAAATATAGGAAGTACAACAAATTTATCAGCAAATACATGGTATAAAGTAAGTGGAAATGTAAATGTAACATACGATAAAACATCAAATGAAACAGGAGTGATATATGCAATAGTATATGATGGATTCAATTATAGTGGTGCTGCAACTGGAACATTAAGTAAAATAGATAATAGTGGGCCTACATTGACAATGAACACAGCAACAGCAAAAACAAATACTATAATATTATCGTATACATTAGATGACGGTGAAACAAATTCTATACAAAGTGTTACATGTAAGTATGGAACATCAAATGGAAATTATACATTAAATGGAACAAATGTAAGTCAAACATCTTGCACATTGCCAAGTTTAAAAACAAACACAACATATTATTATGAAGTGTGTGCAATAGATAAATTGGGAAATAAGACATGTAAACAAGGAAGTTCAAAACCAGTAACTATAACAAATCCAAGTATTGCATATACAAATACACCAGCAACAGCAGTAAATGGATACTTAAAACAACAAATGGTGCGTATAACATTTAATGGTACAGGAATAACATCACCACAATATTTTGTGAAAACTACTAAGTCGGGAACAAGTAGTTTGGCAGTTAGTCAAGCATGTGGAAATGGAAAGGTTCCAAGTAATTGCTCAAACATAGGAAGTACTAAAAATTTATCAGCAAACACATGGTATAAAGTAAGTGGAAATGTAAATATAACATACGATAAGACATCAAATGAAACAGGAGTGATATATGCAGTAACATATGATGGTGTAAATTATAGTGATTCTGCAACTGGGACAATAAGTAAGATAGACAATAATGGTCCTACAGTAACACTAAGGGAAGCATTAATAAAAACGAATGCTTTAGTAATACCATATACATTAAGTGATAGTGAAACAAATATAATATCAAGCGTTACATGTAAGTATGGAACATCAAATGGAAATTATACATTAAATGGAACAAATGTAAGTCAATCATCTTGTACATTACCAAACTTAAAAACAAACACGACATATTATTATGAGGTATGTGCAATAGATAAATTAGGAAATAAAACATGTAAACAAGGAAATTCAAAAATAATTGAAGTACCAAAACCAAGTATATCATTTACAAATAATCCTACAAATCCAGTAAATGGATACTTAAAACAACAAATTGCACGTGTAACATTTAATAGTACAGGAATAACATCACCACAATATTTTGTGAAAACTACTAGGTTAGGAAAAAGTAGTTTGGCAGTTAGTCAAGTATGTGGAACTGGTACAGTACCAGGAGGCTGTACAAATATAGGAAGTACTAAAAATTTATCAGCAAACACATGGTATAAAGTAAGTGGAAATGTAAATGTAGCATATGATACAACATCAAGTGATGCAGGAACAATATATGCAGTAACATATGATGGTGTAAATTATAGTGAGGCTGCAACTGGAACAATAAGTAAGATAGATAATACAACACCAACTGCAAAAATCGTAGTAGTAAATGGTGCAGGTATAACAATTAATAATAATGGAAATATTGGAAGGGCAAATGAATCTACAATAAACTTTGAATGTAATGCTGGTCCAAGTGGTGTTAAAACATATACATATTCAAGTTCTGTAACTTATCAAGAATGTACTCCAATAACAACAGTATCAAATGGAACAACAATAATTACAGGACAAAATTGTAAAAATGTTAATAAACCAATTGAAACTAATATAACAACAACGCCACATAAAATAAAACCTTCAAGTTTAGGTGTACCATCTTCTGTAAACGTAGTTACACATACTTTAACTTGTACAAATAATATTGGAAATACAAGTGCTAAAGTTACGTTTACAACAAATTTAGTAAATCCTCCAGTAATAAATTCATTTCAAGTTGCTCATACGACTACATCAAGTATTTTAGTAAGTGTAAGGGCAACTGGTACAGGAATAAAATATAGGTATAGTATGACTAATAACTTTAGTGGTGCATATAAAAATTTAACTTCTAATGTTTATTCTGGATTGTCAATGGGTAGTAATTATACATTATGGGTTCAAGTAACAGATGAGGTAGGACAAACTGCAACTTCTAGTACAAGAGGAACAGCAGAAGCAGAGTGTTCAGGTTCATGTGGTTATAACGGCAGTGGCTATTTAACATCTGATGGTGCAGGGGGATGTAGCTGTGAAGGAGGCAATGGTCCAACAGGTGGTAGTAGTGGTGGTTCTAGTAGTTCTGGTAGTGGAAACCAATGTACTGATGCTGCTACATGTTTACATGATGTTAGTATTTCAGGCGGTAGTAGTGACAAATACCAGGATATAACTGGTGATGGAATATTTGATTCACGAGATGTAGCATTATGTATGCAAAATAAGAAGTGTTAAAAAAATATATTAAATAGAAAGGGTAAATTATGAAGAAAATAATAAATATAAGTATGGTTTTGTTAATAGGATTATTCCTATTAACTGGATGTAAAAGTGATAAAGAGAATGTAAAACAGCCAGATATAAAGGCAAATACAAGTGAAGATGTTGTAAAAAATCAACAATTGGAAAATTTCTTATTTGAAAATACAAGTTTAGTATATGAAGATGGAACATCAACACTTCAAACTACAGTAACTAATACTAGTAATCAAACAACATATTTATCAGAATTTAAGATATATGTAAAAGATAAAGATGGTAATGTGGTTGAGACATTAACAGGATTTATTGGAGATAAACTAAAAGCGGGTGAAAAAAGAACAATATCAAGTTCTAGTGGTCAAGATTTAACAAATGCAACATCTATATCATATGAAGTAGTAAGAGAGTAATTATTTACTCTTTTTTGTTTATTGTATAAGAGTATAATAACATGCTATAATGTAACAAAGGTGTTGAGTTATATGAAAAAAAAGATATTATTTATTATTATTTGTTTGTTGTTAATACTATTAATTTTGATTGGAATAAAATTCTTCTTTTTAAAGTCTCATTTAATTCTTAATGGTGATAAAATTATAATATTAAAATTAGATGATGAATATAGAGAACTTGGTATTAAAGATGAGTCAAATGTTAAAATAACTGGAAGTGTAGACACTAAAAGAGTTGGAGAATATAAGATTACATATGAATTAAATGGTAAAAAAACAATAAGAACAGTTAAAGTTATAGATGACATAAAACCTGTTATAACATTAAATGGTAACACTGATATATATCTTTATTTAGGAAATGAATATGATGATGATGGAGTGAGTGCAGTAGATAATTATGATGGAGATATAACTAAAAATGTAGTTAAAAATACCAATTTAGATATAAATAAACTAGGAGACTATAAAATAGAGTATGAGGTAATGGATAGTTCAAATAATAAATCTATAGTAACTAGAAACATTCATATAATAGAAAAAAAGGATAGTGAAATTAGAAGTATACCAATACTTATGTATCATTTCTTTTATGATAGTAGTAATGGAGAAACTGGTAGTGATAGCAATTGGATAGATATAAAAAAGTTTGAAGAACAAATTAAATATTTAGTTGATAATGATTATTATTTTCCAACTTGGAAGGAAATAGAATTATATTTAGATTCAAAAATAAAATTACCAGATAAATCTATTGTTATAACTGCTGATGATGGTGATCCTTCCTTTTTCAATCTAGGGGTAAAAGTATTAGAAAAGTATAATGTAAGGGCAACGTCATTTATGATAACTAATTGGTATTCACCTGCTAATTATCAATATGATAAAAATTTGATTACAATTGAATCACATTCACATGATATGCATAAAGGAGGCTGTGCAACTGGTTATAAGGGGTTATTTCAATGTATTGATAAGGAAAAAGGGTTGGAGGATTTAAGAACTTCAATTTCTATAACTGGTTCATCCAATGTTTTTTGTTATCCGTTTGGAGATGTTAATGATAGAGAAAAAGATATGTTAAGAGAGGCGGGATTTCATCTAGCGGTTACTACTCAAAGTGGTAAAATAAAACCAGGTATGGACAAGTTAGCACTACCAAGGGTAAGGGTATCTGGAAATAGTAGTTTACAATTCTTTATAAAAAGTATAAACTAGAGTTTAAGGGGGATGTTTTAAATGGATTTTGATAAAAAAATGAGCCACTTAATTGCATTAAAAAATATGTATATTAAAAATGGCGATGTTAAAAATGCAGATGAAGTAAGAAGGGAAATGAAAGAATTAAAATTTTCAAGAGTAGTTACTAGCTCTAATATAAGTGATTCTAGTCAGCCTAAGCAAAGAGTTGTAAGGACAAATATTATTCCAGAAATTCCAGATGCTGTTATTATAAATAATATTGATATTACTGATATGTTACATAAGTTGAAAAATGCAGACAATTCTACATCTGCTAATGAGATATATAATTTTATAATAAATTTATGTGAAGATAGAGAAAGTTATATAAATAGTATTTTAAAAAAGAATATTAATTCTTATGAATTAGATACTGAATTAAGGTTATCACCAAAAGCAAAACAAGCAATTGAATCTTTAGAGTCTTATATTGGTTTAGATGAAAAAGATATTGAAAATAAAATATCTTTGATACTAGGATCAATAGATTCTTATGATTTATGTAAAGGTAATTTAAAATTAAAATCAAATGCTAAACGTAAGATTAAACGTATAAAATCTAGTGAGAATTTAAGTAAAGAAGAAGCAGATTTTAAGATATCAATAATAATAAATTCCGTAAAATCTTATAATGTAAGTAAATTTAAATTAAAATTAAAACAAAGAGTTAAGAAAATAATAAACAGTTTAAATAATGACAAGAATTTAAGTAATGATGAAAAAAATAAAAAAACTTTAGAATTACTAAACTTGGTAGACTCATATATTATAGATAAATCTTGTTTGAAATTGAAAAAAAGTACAAAAAAATTAATATCTGATTTGAAATCTAGAAAAGATTTAAATAGTTTAGAAACGAATGAGTTGATTTTAAAATTAATGAACTCGGTAGACTCATATAATATAAATAAAAAAGGATTGGCGTTAAAACAAAAGGCAATACAGTCAATTGAGTCTTTAAAATCGTATATGAATTTAAGTAGCGAAGATATAAGAAAAAAAATATCTGTAATAATCTGTTCAGTAGACTCATATGATATAGATAAGAAAAATTTAAAGTTAAAGTCTACATTGCAAGAAGAACTTTCTTATATAAAATATATTACCTCTTTAGCATATAGATTATTAGTAGATATTAAAAGAAAAGATATTAAAATTAAAGTTGCTGAAAAAGAAGAGCAATTAACAAAAAAACAAGATGAAATATTAAAAGGCATTTATATTGGTTGTATAGGTGAATGTAGTATAGATGATTATTATGTAGCATTTAAGTATTTTGTTGATAAAGAAGATATAGATAAAGATAAAATAATATTTATTGTAACTGATTTCTTTGGAAGGTTTCAAGATATTAATAATAAATCAAATATTTTTGAAGCATTTATAAAAATTGTGAGAAGAAAAATTAATAATTTCAGTAGTAATGACAAAAGAACTATTAATTCTCTTATGAAGATTAAGAGTATAGATAATATTGAAATATTAGAAGATGATTATAGATACGAAGTACTTACTTATTTTTTAAATAGAAATGATAAAACTAATATTGAACAACTTATATCTAAAATGCCAGATATTGCAAATGGGTATTATAATGGAAAAAGTATTGTATTAGATATGATTTCAGAAGTACTAGATAATTATAATATTATATTATGCAATTATAAAGAAAAATTTGATATAGTAGATATATATGAAGAAACATTCATTAAGTTGTACAATATTAATAACAAAGATAAGGAAAAAATAGAATTACTTATTACAGAGTATATAAAGCAATTAAAAACTATTGATTGTAGCACTGTTTCTAAAAATATAGTACTTTATAGATTAAATAAAATTAGAGAAAAAATGGGTATGATAAAAAAAGTAGATTTACCTGAAATTAGTGGTGAAAATTATATGTATTTGGATTACTATTATAATCAGGAAATATCTAATATAGAAAGAAGATATATAGATGATTCAGTTTTAATCAATAATAAGGTATCATATTCTGTAATGAAATCAGGTAATTATGTCGTTTTAAGAATAAATGTCGTTGATTTAACCCCTTATTTTATTGAAGGCACTGACTTAAATGAACTTGCTATTAATAATTGTGTTGATACTAGTATGATGAAGAATTATATTAAGTTTGAAAATGGTAAGAAGAGTCCAAGTATAACATATGAATTTCACTTTCATAATGGCATATTGAGTAATAGCATTATATATGATTCAATAGTCAGCCCAGTATATGATAAGAATATTAGTAATAATTATAGTGGTATTTTGAGTAATATTGGTATATCAGTTACTAGAGAAGATTTTAATGAGTTAATAAAAAATTGTTTGAGGGAAAATGAAGGGTCTATACCTTATATAGTAAAATATACATATAAAGATAACGAGTATTATAAGATAATTACAGATTTAAATCATATATTTAGTAAACTTGATAAGTCATGTGTTGATAAAATGTATGAAATATTTGAAAATAATAAACAAGTATATGGATTTAGTAAAGATATTGTTGGTAAAATGCCATATAATATAAATGTATTAGAACCATCATGTAATTATTATGATATATTAATGCAAAGAATAATAAGAAGTTATTATAATAGCAATATTCACTTGAATATAAATACTGTTAAACAATATATTAAATAATAAAATAAATATTTTAGACGTCTTTTTGTTTTAGGCGTCTTTTTATTGAATAGTTTTAAAAAATAATATATAATAATTATTATACGAGGGTGATTATTTTAATGGAAAAAAATACTTCAGTAATTGATTTTGGAAAAAAAGAATTTATAGAATTAATGATACCTATGGCTTTATTTATATTAATAGTGTCTATTATTACATGTATTGTTGCGATATATGAGGCTTGTAAAGTAATATTATGAGAAATCAACCTATATATGATAATAAAAACTTAAAAAATGCAGGTAAGTATAATTTTGAAAATGTAAATAGTATAAATAAAAGAATAGGTGAGATGGAGTTTGATTCATCAATAAAGAAAGATAATAGTAAGTATAAGCAAAGAGTAGTGGTAACGTCTATTATATCGGGTGTATTATTAATTTTAACTATTATCTTTGCCTTTACTGATATAAAATATATATTTTTTCCCAAAAAAATAGTAGTAGAAGAAAATAAAGATTTTGAGGATTTAGATGTATTACATGATTTGTCCTGTTTTATCTCTATGGAACAGGAGGGTCTTAAAATAAGTATAGATAAGGTGTATAAATATAATAATAATAAGGTCAAAACGGCAATGTATACATATGTAATTGATATATCAAATGATAAGTTATTAAGTGATGCTTCATTTGATAAATATATAAGAGATTCATTTGATGAATTAATGGAAAGATATAATAATATAGAGGGATTAGATATTACTTATTCCATTGAAGGTTCGCAGTATAAACTTATTCAGTACTCTGATTTAAGAGTAATAGATAAAAATATTGTATCTAATGAGTATTTAGATGTACATTTGGATGAAAATATAGAGCTTATCAAACAACGTCAAACAAGTTCAGGTGTAAAGTGCAAATAACATTTTATCCTATAAATCATATTATAAGATAGGTGATTAATATGTTTTCAAAGGAACAAGCACTTGATGCGGCTAATAAATTAAATATAATATTTGATAAATATAGTTTTAATGAGTTTTTAGATGGTATGAATATTGAGGCCGAACATGGTAGACAAAATGAATCTACTAATGTTACAAATGATGATCCAATAATAACTGCCAAAATAGCACTTGCTCATTTAAATGAATATCCAAATTATTATAATCCTAAATATGGTCTTAGAACGTTTGAAAAATTCTTAGAATCTAAATTAAATGGTTAAATGTTTACATAAGTTATTAAGTCTAAGTATCATTAGGCTTTTTTTGATGTATAATGTATTTGGTGGTGATACTTGTGAGCACATCAAAAAAAAGAAATAAGAGTAATATTTTGTGTGTACTATGCGTAATTTTAATTTTTATTGTATTATTATTATTTATATTATATTTTTGTGTCTTTAATGATAATGATGAAAAACGTTTGAGTAAAATAGGTTATAGTAATGATGAGATACATACGTTAATGGAAAAATTGTCTGATAGTCAGATCAATGAGTTATATAATTATGATTATTTACCCTTTTTAGAATCTTTGATTGGTTTAGAGAACTACAAGCAAGAGAATATGCTTTCATATATAGAATATGTTAATAAAATAGATTCTAATTCTGATTTAGAGATAGTTATTTATTTAGTCAATTCAAATATTAATTATCCATATTCTGCAAAATTAGTTGATTTAGTAAGGTCAAAGTATTTTATTTTATCTAGGCTTGATCGTTATATGAAATATGATAGTGATGATATTAATACAATTATTACTAATGTAAATAGTAATTTGGATTATAAATTTTATTCTAATATTAATCCAACTGATACTTCTAAAGAAACTCTTCTTATTGTAAATAAATATTATTACTTGGATAAAAATTATAGTTATGGAAATCTAGTAACTATTGATAAAAAATATGATAATAAAACTGGAAGTAAATTAAGTAGTGTTGCATATGAGGCATTTAAAAAGTTAGTTGATGATGCTTCTAAAAAAGGGTACTATATCAGAAATAATTCTGCTTATAGAAGTTATGACTATCAAAATAGTTTGTATAGTAACTATAAAATTTTAAATGGTCTTGCATGGGCAGATAAATGGTCTGCAAGGCCAGGACATTCTGAACATCAAACTGGTCTTGCACTTGATGTAGGAGTTAAGGGTAAACTTTCTCTTGATTCATTTGAGGGGAGTAATGAATTTATTTGGATGAGGGATAATGCTCATCTTTATGGATTTATTTTAAGATATCCAAAAGGAAAAGAGTATATTACAGGGTATGGATATGAACCCTGGCATTATAGATATGTAGGCGTTGATGTTGCAACTTATATTTATGAAAATAATATTACATTTGAAGAGTATTATGCATATTTTGTAGAGAATAAGATGTAGATTTATTCCATATAAAAATCTCATAATTTGATATGAGATTTTATTTATATTTTCCTATATAGTCCAATTGCTTTTCCTAGAATTGTTACATTAGGTAATATTATTGGAGCCATAGTGTCATTTTCTGGTTGTAGTCTTATATGATCACTTTCTTTATAAAATGTTTTTAGGGTAACTTCATTGTTGTCGTTCATTGCAACAACCTTATCCCCATTATTTGCGGTATTGCATCTTTGAACTATAACTATATCATCGTCAAATATTCCTGCATTAATCATACTTTCTCCAGATACTTTTAAGGTAAATACTTCCCTTTTAGTTGGTATTAAATATGCTGGTACACTGAAAAATTCATCCGGTTTTTCAATTGCTTCTATTGGATTTCCTGCAGTAACTTTACCTAGTAGTGGGACCTGTACTATTTCACTATTTTGAGTATTATATTCATTATCAACTAATAACTCAATAGTTCTATTTTTTGAACTATCTTTTTTAATATAGTTCTTATTTGCTAGTGAAGTAAGATGTGTATGTACTGTTGCAGTTGATGAAAGATTTAACGCTTGTCCTATTTCCCTAACGGTAGGTGGATACCCATGAGAAGCGATAAATTCTTTTAGAAAATTTAAAGTCTTTTCTTGCATTTTAGTTAATTTTTCCATATTTAACCTCCATTATCTAATTTTAATTATAACAATAACGCTTTATAATGTCAAACATTTATTCGCTTGCTATTTAAAAAATATAATATATAATAAATTATGGTGATAATATGGAATTTTTAAGAAAAAATTTTTCTACTAGTATTAGTTTAAAGCAAGTATTTTTGTTTTCCTTACTAGGCATTACTTTGTCTCTAACAATTAATTCCATTTTTATATTTACTAATTTTATTAATCCTTTATTTATTTCATCTGGAGTAGATGATTTAATAATATATATAATTGCATATATAATAAGAATATTTACAAGTTGTATAATTGGACCATTTATAGAAGAGATTTTGTTTAGAGGTATTTTATTTAATTTTTTATCTAAAAGAATAAATATTATATTATCTGCATTAATTACAACTGTGATATTTTCATTAATACACTTTAATATTCCATTATGTGTTTTTGCATTAGTAACTGGTTTTTTCTTCGTATATTTTTATATAAAAACTAATAATTTATTTATACCAATTATAATGCATTCTTTTTGTAATTTGATGTCTTTATTTATTTTATTCGTACCAATTAGTTTATTTACTATTATTTTATATATTACATTAACTATAGTTATTTTTATATTTTGTAAAAATGTTATGAAATAATTATAATATTTATGGTATTATATTATCAAGAGGTGTATATGGCAAAATTTGAAAAGTTAGTTAGATTGAGAAATGAAAAGGGGCTTACTCAAGATGATATGTCAAATATGCTAGGTATAAGTAAAACTTTTTACTGCCAAGTTGAGAATAGGCAAAGAAGACTGAGTTATAAATTTGCATTTCTAATTGGTAAAATATTAGGTTGTAAGCCTGATGAAATATTTTATGATGAGGTAATGAAATATAATGGTGAAAATAATTTAAAATAGCATTTAAAAATGTTGTTTTTTTTTAATAAATAAATTAGAATAGTTATTAGGTGATTACAATGAATGATGCGATACTGCCACTTGATTTATATTTAGTTATTAATAACTCAAATATTGATGATTATGGAAGGGATATTCTTATAAAATTATATCAGCCAATAGTTGGTGCTGATGCGATTAATCTTTATTTTACTCTTTGGTCTGAACTTGATTATATGAGGGTTATGAGTGAAGAAGAAAGCCATTATTCATTAATGTCAAAGACTAAGAAAGATATTTATGAAATAGTAAATTCAAGGAAATTATTAGAGGCAGTTGGGCTTTTAAAGACATTTATAAATGATGAAAAGGAAAAAGTATATATATATAAATTATATGCCCCACTTGATCCTAATGAATTTATAAATCATCCAGTTTTAAGTGTATTATTATATAGTAATTTAGGTAAGAAATCATATAATAAAATTGTTGATTATTTTAAAATACCAAAAATAGATTTATCTAAATGTAGCGATATAACTAGCAGTTTTGATGATGTTTTTGAGGTTATTCCAAATATTAATTATGATATTATGATACAGGATTTAAAGGGAAAATATAAAGGTGATATAGTTATTAATGATTCTTCTATAGACTTTAATTTAATATTAAGTACTGTACCTAATATAAATAAAAGAACTTTAAATGATGAGACTTGTGATCTTATAAAACGATTATCATATATTTATAAAATAGATACTTCAAATATGATAGATTTAATTATGCAATCTTTAGATGATAGAAGTATGATAGATAAAAAGAAACTTAGAAATCTTTGTGGTAATTATTATAGATTGGAAAATAATGGTGAACTTCCAAATGCAATATTTAGGGAACAGCCTGAGGCCTTTAAATCTAAGTTAAAAGAAAATAGTAAGAAGAGTAAGATGATATACACATTTGAAACAACTAATCCATATGATTTTCTGTCTAGTAAATACCAAGGTAAACCAACAAATAGAGATAAAAAGATATTAGAGTATCTACTTGTTGATATTGGTCTTAATCCTGGTGTTGTAAATGTATTAATTGATTTTGTACTTAGAACAAACAATCAAAAATTAACTAAGGTTTATATAGATACAATTGCTGGACAATGGAGTAGACTTGGTGTAAAAACGGTTGAACAAGCGATGGATATCGCATCACATGAACACAAGAAAACTATTTCAAGAAGAAAGGCTACTATTTCAAAGAAAGTTCCTGAATGGTTTGATAAAACTATTGAAAAAAGTGAATCTTCAGAAGATGAAATAAAAGAGATGCAAGAACTATTAAAAGAATATAGGTGAAAAGTATGATAGCAATGAATGAAATATTAGATAATAAAAATTTTAAGGTTACTAAAGAAGAAGTAAAGCATGAACTTAAAAATAAGTATGTAGAGTTACTTAGAGATAGTGATTTTAAAGGATTAACAAGTAGTTTACATATGTCAGATGATGAACTTATTAATTATGTTTATGATTTAGATGAAAGTTTAACTGAATGTAAAAATTGTAAAACTTGTAAGAATTTAAGTATGTGTAAAAATAAGGTTAATGGATTCTTTTACACTCCAATAAAGCAAGATAGTTCCGTTCAATTTTCGTATAAAATGTGTAAATATCAAAGAGAGTATAAACAAAGCATTAATAATAAAAATATATATTCTATGGATATTCCAGATGCGATTAGGAATGCTAGTATGAAGGATATATATCTTGATGATAGTAGTAGATTAGCAAGTATTAAAGCGATTAAGAGTTTTATTGATAACTATGGTAAAGTTAGACAAAAGGGAATTTATTTACATGGAAGCTTTGGTGGTGGTAAGACTTATCTTTTAGCATCTGCATTTAATGAATTAAGTAAGAATGGTATAAAGTCCGCAATTGTATATTATCCTGAACTTTTAAGAAACTTAAAGAATTTTTCTGAAGATTTTGATTATAAATTTAATTATTTAAAAAAAGTGCCATTATTATTATTAGATGATATAGGTGCTGAAAATGTAACTGGATGGAATAGAGATGAGATTTTGGGGCCATTATTACAATACAGAATGGAATCATATTTACCAACATTTTTTACATCTAATTTAAATATAAATGAATTAGAAGAACATTTTAGTATAAGTGGAAATAATCAAGATAAGGTAAAGGCAAGAAGATTAATAGAAAGAATATTAGTTTTATCTGATGATATAGAAATGATATCAGAAAATAAGAGAAATAAATAATTAAAAAGTTATAAAAATGATATGAAACCTAAAAGTTGGTCAATCTATTAATAGTTTCTAGTTAAAAGAATTGTAACCTATAATTTACAGGAGACAATTCTTTTAATTTTACACTCTCTAAAGACCAAATTTTTTCTTTTTTTGTTGTAGTTCATTATATCTTATTATATCCATACTTGCATATGAGTTTATTATTCCATTTAAGTCTTGATTTCTATAAAATCTTATTTTTCCTATTTTATCTTCAAGTGAGTAATATTCTGTTGCAAATACATAATATTCTAATAATAGGTTTAACTCTTCTATGTTAATATCAGTATCAGTACCATTTAATATTTCATATACTTTATTCACTATATTAATATCTAAATTCTCAATATCATCTTTACATAATAAAAATTGATAAATTATATAATATATAATTTCACTTTGATATGATAATTTAAAACATATACTCTCAAAAGTTTTACTTTTTATTATTTAAATATTCGGTAAGAAATAAAACCTTTACATAACGCTTGTTAATCTTAGCACTCAATAATTTATCTGCTTTATTTAACATATTAATTTCGTTGTAAATTGGCATATAAAAATTTAAAAGTTGTATTATAACATTTTTATATTTATTAATTTCTTTGAAAAAACTATGTTTATTTTCTTTTATTAAATTTATATTCCATATTATGGTATTGGGACTAAAACAAATAATATTATAGCATATACTTGTAACAAATATTTTTTCATAATCGTTTAAAGTTTGTATAATTTTTAGACTTTCTGGTAATTTATCAAATTTTTCATCCCTAATAATTTCTGGAATACGTACAACGAAATATCTATTAGTATTTTCTATGTAATCAAAAATGGATGTTATTTTATTAATATCTACATTATTTACTATTTTAAATATCCTATTTATTATGGTTGCTAAAATAAAATTTATAATAGTATTTTTATCATCACTTAAAGCATCTTTAAAACTATCAAAAAACATTCTTTTACTATTAGGGTAATCTCCCATAAGTACATCATATAAACTCTTACCAATAGTATAGTTGTGTGTATTTTTGTTTGCTTTATATATATTTGAAATTAAATTATTTAAACAATTCAATAAATTTTGTTCTATCATATTAGTCACTCCATTTGTTAGAAAATATTAAATCATAAAAATATTATTATTTCAAGAAAAATTTTTAAGTTTATTCATATGTTTTATTAGGTGATGTAGATTGAAAAAATTATTTCAATTAATGGGACTTATAGTTCTTGTATGCGTAAGTTTTATATATACTGAAAAAGCTATGCTTGTAGTTAGAGAACAAGACCCTTTGATGATAGAACTTAATAGTAAAAAAGATTCATATTATAAAGCACCAATACAAGCAAGTATTGATGGTGAAAACATTATACCAGGATATGAGGGTATAGAAGTTGATGTTGGGTTAAGTTATGAAAACATGAAAAAATATGGTCTTTATAATGAAAGCATGTTAAAGTTTAATAATGTTATACCAGATAAAAGTGTAAGTAATATTTTTAATAAATATATTGTTTCTGGAAATAGGCAAAAAAATTCAGTTTCTTTAGTGTTTTTTGTAAATAAAAATGATGATATTACTAAAATAGTTGAAATATTAAATAGAAATAATGTAAATGCAACTTTTTTTGTGGAAAAACAATATATTGAAAGCAATAAGGAAATGTTAAAGAGTTTAGTTTCTAGTGGAAATGAAGTTGGACATACAAACTATAGTAGTGATGAGGATTTATTATTTTCAAATAAACTTGTAAGTAGTTTAGGTAGAGAATTTAATTATTGTTATACAGATAAAAATAATAAAGATTTATTAAAGTTGTGTTCTTCTTATTCTATGCATGTAGTTAAACCAGTTGTTATTGGTAGTAATAATATAACAATACAAGTTAAGAAATCTTTGGATAGTGGAGTAATATTTGGTTTTAATATAAATAAGGGTTTAAATGAGGAATTAGACCATATAATTACGTATATTAAACAAAAGGGGTATACTATAAGTGTAATATCTGAACATTTAAACGAAAAAAGACTAGAAAAGTAGGTATATTTTGTGATATAATGAACTGACTGAACAAAAAGGAGGAATACTTTTGAGCAAAATAAGAATTTTTGGTTTAGGCGGTTTAAATGAAAATGGCAAAAATATGTATGTTGTTGAAGTTGATGAAAATATATTTGTTTTTGATGCCGGTTTAAAATATGCAACAGAAGGAATGTTTGGAGTAGATTATATTATTCCTGGTACTACATATTTAAAGAATAATATAAAAAAGATAAAAGGTTTTTTTATAACACATGGTCATGAAGAAAATATGGGAGCACTAGTTAATATAATTAAAGATTTTTCTGATGTAAATATTTATGCGACTAGTTTTACTTGTGAAATAATAAGAAAAGATTTTGAACAAGAAAATATAAAATATAATAATTTAAGGGAAATAAAACCTCATAGGAAAATTACATTTGACAATGATATTAGTATATTTCCAATATCTCTTACTCATTCAATACCTGATAATGTTGGATATGCTTTATATACAAAGGATGGGGTTATATTTTACACAGGAGATTTTATATTTGATTCGACAATGCAAGGAGCATATGGAACTGATATAGGTAAATTAGCATATTTAGGTAAGCAAGGTGTGTTATGTTTGCTTAGTGAAAGTATTTATGCTGAAAAACAAGGTTATACAACTCCTAAACATAAACTATCTAATTTAATTAGAGAAACTCTTATAAAATCAAATGAAAGAGTTATATTTGCAGTATTTAAAGAACATATATATAGGATTCAGGAATTATTTAAAGAAATAGAGAAGACAAATAGAAAAGTTGTAATAATGGGTAAAAACCTACAAAATATAGTTAATAGCGCTATTGATATGAAGTATATTAGTTTTGATAAAAGTAGGATAGGTGATTTATCTAATATAAACGATAAAGATGTAACTATTTTAGTTTCCGATGATAAGGAGTCTCCATTTCATAACTTAAATAGAATAGTTAATGGTTATGATAGATATGTAAGACTAAATAGAAATGATACAGTTGTCTTGTTAGAAAATGTTACTGAAGGTATGGAAAAAACAGTTGTAAATATTGCTGACCATATTGCAAAAATAGGTGTTAATGTTGTAACAATATCTAGTAAGAAATATTTAGCACATCATGCATCTTCTCTTGATTTAATGCTTATGCTAGATTTAATTAAACCAAAATATTATTTTCCTGTAAGAGGAGAATTTAGGCATCAATTAGCAAATGCCAATATTGCAAGTGAAATAGGCATACCTAAGGAAAATATACTATTAAAACAAAATGGAGATGTTGTAACTTTTGAAAATGGTAAACTAATACCTGATTTTGATTGTGTTACTGCAGATACTATATTGATAGATGGAAAATCTAGCGAGGATATTGGCGAACTAGTTATTAAGGATAGACAAATACTAAGTGACAATGGAATCGTTATAGTAAGTGCTACATTAGATAAAAAAACAAAGAAAATAATAGCAGGTCCAGAAATACTTACTAGAGGGTTTGTATATGTAAAGGAAAATGCAACATTGATAAATGAGTCAATTAAAATATCACAAGAGGCTATTGAAAGCAACATAGATTATGAAAAAAAATATATAGAGTATAACAAAATAAAATTAAGTGTAAGAGAAAAGTTAGGAAAATATTTATATAAAGAAACAGGATGTAAACCAATGATAATAACTGTTATACAAGAAGTGTAAAGATTATGAGTTTTATTGTAATCTTTTTTTGTTTTTATGTTATATTAAGTGTATGAGGTGTTATATTTTATGAAAAATTATTATGAATTATTAGGTGTAAGCCCAGATATAAGTGATAAGGATTTAAGAAAAAAAATCCAACAAATACTAAGAGATAATCATCCTGATATTAATCCAGGAGATGAAAAAAAAGAGAAAATTTATAAAGCTGTTTCATATGCGGGTTCTATATTGTCTAATCCTGAAAAAAGGAAAGAATATGATAAAAAATTAGGAATTAGTCAAAGTGAGTCAAATTTTAATTTTTTCTATAATAATTCCAGTTATGGAAATCAACAAAGTGATAATATGGGAAGCATTACATTAAGAATAAATGAACTAAGAAAGCAAATAAAAGAAATAGAAAAAAATGTATTAGATATAAAAGGGCAAATAAAACATGTAGAACATTATCAATATAATATGGAACTTGGTGAAATTAATCAAGAAAGGTCAGCAGAAATTGCTGCTATTTCTTCTAGAATGACCAATGAGAGAAATAGAAAAAGGTTTATATCTACATTTTTTCCAAATATTGATAGAAAGATTATAGCTAAACATGAATCTCAAATACAGGAAGTAAATAAAAACGCAGATGAAAAAATATCTTTATTAAATAACTTATGGGAGGAAAAACTTAAACGTGAAGATGATTATAATAAAGAAAAAACAGATGAAATGGATAAGCTATTATCCTCTAAACAAGTTTTAGAAGAGAAAATTAATGAATTATTACGAAATATTTATGGAAATAATTATACTACTAATTTGGGAAAAGGAAAAAAATAAAAGACTAACATATCTATTTATGTAGAGTCTTTTTTGATTCTAATTCTTTAGAAGAATTTTCTAAAATATTTTTACTTAATTTTAGAAAATCTATTGTTTTTTTTCTTTCATTGGTTTTTTGTGTTTTTTCATCAATTTGAGGTTTTATATCTATATTTGTAGTTTTTTTTTGTTTGTCTTTTTTTATATCGTCGTTTAAATATTTTGAAGCGCTTCCTATTTGCAATATTGTTGTTGTAATAAAAGTAGATATTAGTATAGAATTATTTAATTGAGTAAATAATGAACAGTAGTTTGCTATCATATAAAGAGATAAACTCCAAGTTTTTATTTTACCAATCATATTAGTTTTAGGATTATTTCCTTTTACTTTAGATGAGAAGTTAATAGATGCAATAGACAATTCTAATAATAAGTTTATTATAATATAAGGGTTATATTTTATAAGAGGTAAAAGTATCCCACCTGCAAAAAACTTATCAGCAATAGGATCTAATTCTTTACCAAAATTACTTTTAGCGTCTAATTTTCTTGCTAACATTCCATCAAAAAAGTCTGTTATTGCAAATGAACACGTAAATATTACTGATGCGGTTAAGTTACCTGTTAAAAAACATGGAATTATAAAAATTGGGGCTATAATTCTAGAAAATGTTAAAATATTTGGCAGTTGTTTTATTCTTCTTCCTTTTGTTTTAAGATCAATTATACATTTTTTTAAGTTAGATAAATAATTTTTTTTAAGTTCATTAAATATGATTCTTATATTCATAATTACACCCCATTTAAAATAATATCTTATAAAGTAAATATTATTTTTATAATATTAATTATATGATATTTTTTATAATTAATTAAAGATAATTTTGTATAATATTGTAATAAAAAAATAATAAATATATATAAATATTAGAGTAAAATCTTAAAAACTACATATAATAATTGTAAATTTTATATGAATAGATAAAAAAATAAGTCTTGAAAAATAATATTATAAATTGTATAATTTTATTATATAGTAGGAGGAGTTATGAGAAGAAAAGGATTTACACTAATAGAACTATTAACAGTAATAGCAATACTAGCAGTAATAT
>CAOKET010000025.1 GCA_948467605.1 uncultured Mycoplasmatota bacterium
TATGTAAGGTAGGTAGTACTGTAGTAACAAATACAAATAGTTTATCACCAGGAACGCATACTATAAATTGTACATTAACAGCTGATTCTGGAAAAACAACACAAATAAGTAAAAATATTACTGTTAAATCTCTTGCAATTAAGTATAATGTATCTTCATCAAATTGTTTTCTTTTACCAACAATAAATAGCAACAATATGAGTATGGGTGCACAAGGAGTAGTTTATAATATATATTTAGATAAAGTAGGATATACATTTGATTATGTATTAAAGCCAGGTAATGGTTCAATAAGTTTTTGTGATAATAATAACTCATGTGAAACTATAGTTAGTCAACCAGGAGGAGGAAATACATATACAGGAAGTTATACAAATACAAAAGCAGGATATATAAAACTATCATTTTCTGGATGTAATATGGAAATAAATAATATTAAATATAAGGGTTATCCTGTTGAGATTGATGGTAGCAAAATGAAGGCAAGAATTAGTTCTGTAAGAGGAAATTGTGAATATTCAAATAACGTTTTAACATGCGAAAATGATAATCTTCCAAATAATTCAATAGTAAACAATAATGTATATATAATAGCAGGCCAAAATAATAGTTGTTATAGTACTGGAGCAGAAATAAAAATAAATGATGGAAATTGGACTAATATGAATATTCTTAATTTATCAAATTCTCAACCATTAATATCCTATCCAATAACTACACCAGGTACTTATAGAATAAAATTAAGATATAACTATAATAAAGCAACACCAACTGCGCCATCTTATTCAGAAGAATCAGATGAGTTTGTAGTAACTATAGAATAATAATTTTGCCAACATGACTAAAAATATAAGTTTTGATAGTATAAAAAACAATATTAACTATATATAAATCTCTCTATAAAAATTATAGAGAGATTTTTTTATTCTAAATTAACTAATAATTCATATAATTAAGTGGTGATATTATGGAATATAGGATAGGTACATTAGTAACTAGGAAATCACATAATCATGACACAATATTTAAAATAGAACAAATAAGAGGAAATGAAGTAATACTAAAGGGTGTAAATATGCGTCTTTATGCAGATGCTGATATAAGCGATATAAGTGAATATAAAGAAACAGAAGAAACTGCAAAAAGAGAGGATATAACATTTATTGATAAAATTAAAAACTTTTTTAGTAGAGATAGGAGTGAATACTTTTACTTACCAGGTAAAGTACTTCATATTGATGGAGATAGGGATTATCTAGAAAGATGTTTAAAGTTTTACAAAGAATCTAATATTTTAGCATATGGAATTTATTCTAAGGAATCAGAATTGCCAAAAAATATTAGAAAATATTTGGAAGATATAAACCCAGATATATTAGTAATAACAGGACATGATGCTTATTATAAAAAACAGGATATAAACAATTTAAATAGTTATAAGAACAGTTATAATTTTGTGAACTCAGTAAAAGAGGCTAGAAAGTATGAGAAATCACATGAAAAATTAATAATAATTGCAGGTGCATGCCAATCAGATTATGAAGAATTAATTAGAGCAGGTGCTAACTTCGCATCTAGTCCAAAAAGAATAAATATACATGCATTAGATCCTGCAATAGTTGCATCATCTATCGGACTATCAGATAGAAGTGATGACATAGATTTACTTGGTATACTTGAAAAAACAAAATATGGAAAAGATGGAATAGGTGGTATTAAAACCAAAGGAACGATGTATATTGGTTATCCAAGATAAGGAGGATTATGACAATAGAAAAAATAAAAAATAGAATTAGTGAGCATATTGGAGAAGAAATAGAATTAAAGTTTAATGGAAGTAGAAATAAAATAGAACATTATAATGCCGTTTTAAAAGATGTCTACCAAAAAGTTTTCACTGTACAAATAAAAAATGAATACAATGAAGTAAAATCTTTTAGTTATTCAGATGTATTAACAAATACTTTAGAAATAAACTTTAGATAGATAAAGTAAAAAACAATTTACTTTTTTTTTAACTTTTGTTATAATACTATTCGAGTACGAAGTGCTCCTTGCTCAAAACTAATGTGAGCCAAAGACCAAAAGGAGGTGTAAGAAATTATGACAAACTATGAAATTATGTTTATCGTAAACCCTAACTTAGAAGAAGAATCTATTAAATCTATAGTTGAAGGATTAAAAAATGTTTTAACTTCTAATAAAGCAGAAATAAAAGAAGTAAAAGAATGGGGTCGTCGTGAATTAGCATACGAAATTAAAAAATTCAAAGCAGGATATTATTTCATATTCTATGTAGAAGCATCAACACCAGCAATCAATGAATTTGATCATAGTGCTAGCATGAATGAAGATGTAATACGTCATCTAATTATAAACTTAGATAAAGAATAGGAGAATTAATATGAACAGAGTATCCTTAATCGGAAGATTAACAAAAGACCCAGAATTAAGATACACACCTAGTAATGTTGCTACTTGTTCATTTACAATCGCTATAAATAGAACCTTTACAAATCAAGATGGACAACGAGAAGCAGATTTTATACCCATTGTAATATGGAGAAAACAAGCAGAAAATGTAAAAAATTATACTAAAAAAGGTGACTTAGTTGCTGTAGAAGGTCGTATACAAACAAGAAGTTATACTGCTAATGACAATACAAAACGTTATGTAACTGAAGTAATCGCAGATAACGTTCAATTTTTAACACCAAAAGGTGGAGCCCAAGGATCAACTATGGATAATAACTTTAATGACTATCAACCAGTCAATAACGCTCCAACTATGGATTTACCAGAAGATCCATACGCAGACTTTGGAACTAATATTGAATTAACTGATGATTTACCATTTTAATAAAGGAGGGATTTAGATGGCAGAATTTTACCGCAAGAAAAAGAAAGTTTGCCAATTATGTGCTGGTAGAACTTTAAACTATAAAGATGTAGAAATCATTAAAAGATTTTATATAAATGAAAAGGGAAAAATTTTACCTAGAAGAGCAACAGGTGCATGTGCACTTCATCAAAGACATATTGCAGCACAAATTAAAAGAGCACGTTTTATGGCTTTAATACCATATACTGCATAAAGATATACTTTAAATGTATATTTTTTTTATGCACGAGGAGAGTTTTTATAAAAAATAAAAATTATATTTATAAACTTTGCCCCTTATAGACTTATATTAATATTTATAGTATAATTAATTAGGTGATAAATATGAAAGTAATATTTATAGAAGATGTAAGAAAACAAGGAAAAAAAGGAGAAATAAAGGAAGTTAGTGATGGATATGCAAAAAACTTTCTTATAAAAAATAAATTAGCAGTAATGTATACACAGGGAAGTTTAGACAAACTAAATATGCAAAATAAAAAACACCAAGAGCAAGAAGCATTAGCAATCAAAAATGCAAAAGAAATAAAAGAAAAACTTTTAAAAGAAAAACTAATATTTGAAGTTAGTACAGGAAAACAGGGAAAATTATTTGGTTCAGTATCTAGTAAACAAATTTGTGAGAAATTAAATAGTTTAGGATATGACATTGATAAAAAGAAAATAAAAGTAAATAGTGAAATGTTCTTAGGTGAAAATAACATTACTATAGAATTACATAAAACAGTAATTTGTGATATTAAAATAACTTTAAAAAGTAAGTAGGTGTAATATGGCTGAGAGAAAAATGCCTCATAATATAGATGCAGAAATGTCTGTTCTAGGGGCAATGTTTTTATCAAAATATGCAATGCAAAAAGCATGTGAAGAATTAATACAAGAATCCTTTTATCTAGAATCACACTCTAGAATATTTGAAGTGTTAAAATCGTTGAATGATAAAAATATTCCAATAGATATAACAACTGTCACTAATGAACTAGAAAATAAAAAACTTCTTGGAAATATTGGTGGTGTTGAATATTTAAGTGAAATTCTAAACTATACTCCAAGTGCTGCAAACATTGAGTATTATATACAAATAGTTAAAGAAAAAGCACTTAGAAGAACGTTAGCAGACAAAGCCTCACAAATTGCAACATCCTGCTACGAAGATGATACTGATGTTAATGAAATACTAGATGAAGCAGAACAAAAAATATATAGTGTTAGTAAAGAAAGAAAAGCATCAGAATTTAAAAGTATTAGTGAAGTTCTAAACAAATTTCATAGTGACTTAGAGCAATTATCAAAGAATAAAAGCGATATAACAGGACTTGCATCTGGATTTAGTGATTTAGATAAATTAACCAGTGGATTTCATGAAAATGAACTAATAATAATAGCCGCAAGACCCTCTGTAGGTAAAACAGCATTTGCACTTAATGTTGCAACAAATATAGCAAGAAATACTGATAAATCAGTTGCACTTTTTAGTCTAGAAATGGGTCCAGAACAATTAGTAAGTCGTATGATAAGCATGGTAGGTGGAGTAGAAGGTAAAAAACTTACAACTGGTAAACTAGAACATCAAGATTGGTTAAAAGTTGGAGAAGCAATGAGTATATTAGGTGAAACTAATATATTTATAAATGACTCATCATCAATAACAATAGGTGAATTAAGAGCCCAGTGTAGACGTTTGGCATCATCACCTAAGGGTTTAGGAATTGTAATAATAGATTATTTACAATTAATAAGCGGTGGTGCTAAATATGCAGGAAACCGTCAACAAGAAGTATCAGATATTTCTCGTTCACTAAAAGCAATGGCTATGGAGTTAAACGTACCTGTAATAGCACTCGCACAACTTTCGCGTTCTGTCGAACAAAGAAAAGAAGACAAAAGACCAATCTTAAGTGATTTAAGAGAATCTGGTTCAATCGAACAAGACGCAGATATAGTTGCTTTCCTACATAGAGAAGACTATCAAAATGTCGCACCAGAAATAGACACAAGCAATATAAGTGAAATAGAACTTATTATAAGAAAACATCGTAATGGACCTATAGACACAGTAAATCTTATATTTCAAAAGAATATAAACAAGTTTGTAAACCAAAGTCTTAGTCCAGAAAATTAGGTGATAGAATGAAAAAAAGATTAAGTATACAATTAATAATATTTTTAGTAATATTATCAGGGTTATCTATATTTTTAGGATTTAATGATTATAATGAAGAGCCAGTTGAACTATATCAAGTTTCTCTAAACGGCAAGATAATTGGATTAATTGAATCGAAAGAAGATTTAGATAAAGAAATAGATAAACAGCAAACAGAGTTAAAGAAAAAATATTCAACAAAGGTATATGCACCACATGGACTTGAAGTAAAAAAAATATATGTGTATAACCCTAAAATATCAAAAGTAGAAGATATATATGAGTATATAAAAGATAAAGAACCATTTACGGTTAAAGGATACAAAGTAACTATAACAAAAGAAGATAAAACAGAACTTACTTTAAATGTATTAAATAAAGAAATGTTTACAAATGCAGTGGATAAGGTAATAAAAGCATTTATAGATGAGACTGTATATGACAACTACACAAATAATATGGAAGCAGAAATAACAGAGGGAACTACAAAAACAAAAACTGAAAATATATCATTAAGAGAAGATATAAAAATAAAAGAAGAATTGATTTCTACAGATGAACTGATATTTATAGATGAAACTGAATTGAATAAATATATGCTTTTCGGGACAACAGAGGACCAAAAAAAATACACAGTTCAAGATGGAGAAACAATTGAAGATATATCTGAATCATTCCAATTAAACCCTGCGGAATTTTTAGTAGCAAATCCAGAATTTACAAGTGCTAGTAACTTGTTATCTAAGGGAGAAGAAGTTGTAATTGGTCTTATTAATCCACAAATACAAGTAGTAGAATATCAACATGTTGTTTATGAACAGACGAAAGACTATAAAACTGAAGTACAGTATGATTATAATAAGCCACTTGGATACGAAGTAACATTAAAGGAAGGATCTAATGGTAGGGAAAGAATTACACAAAAACGTGAAGTAGTAAATGGGGAAGTTACCAAGGTTGTTCCAGTAACAACTGAGGTATTAGAACCTGCTATAAATAAAGTAGTAGTAAAAGGACAAAGAATTTATATTAACTCAGGTATAGTAGGAGATTCTGGTACCTGGGCATGGCCTACAAATTCTGGATACTATATAAGTAGTAGATATGGATGGCGTTGGGGAAGATTGCATGCTGGTATAGACATAACAGGTACAGGGCATGGTTCACCAATATATGCATCAAATGATGGTGTTGTAACAAGGGTTTCATATCATTCTGAATTAGGAAACTTTATTGAAATAAATCATAATAATGGTATATATACAGTTTACGAACACTTATCAAAACAATATGTTTCAGTAGGACAAACAGTATACAGAGGTCAAGTAATAGGAGCAATGGGTAACACAGGTAATTCAAAAGGAACGCACTTACATATAGGTTTCTGGAATGGACCAAGTAACACATCTAGATCACAATCATATGATCCTTGTCGTTTCTTGAAATGTCGTTAATGAAAGTAGCAACACTAGCAAGTGGTTCAACGGGAAATTCTACTATTATAGAATACGGTGATAGTAGAATCCTAGTTGACATTGGAATTTCAACAAAAAATATAGAGGAAAAATTACAAGGATTAAACATTGACCCAAATACTATAAATGCAATATTAATAACACATACCCACATAGACCATATAAAAGGATTAAAAACATTTATAAAAAAATACAATACAACAGTATTTATATCTAAAGAAATGAAACAAGACTTAGACTATGTAACCGATTATACATATTACGAAGAAATAAATAAAATAGGTGACATAGACATACAAGTATTTAAAACATCACATGATACTTATTCAGTAGGATTCCTAATAAAATTGGGAAGTGATGAAATAGTATATATAACTGATACAGGCTATTTAAATAAAAAATATTTTAAACTTTTATCAAACAAACAAATATACATATTTGAAAGTAATCATGATATAGAGATGTTAGAAAATGGAAGTTATCCATTTCATCTAAAAAGAAGAATATTAAGCGATGAAGGCCACTTATCAAATAAAGATTCCTCATATTATTTATCAAAATATTTAATTGGTCCTAATACAAAAGAAGTTATATTAATTCATTTAAGTAAAGAAAATAATACTGAAGATATTGCAATTAATACATTAAAAGACGCTTTAACAAAAGAAGAAAAAAACTTTAACAATATAAAAGTAGCAAAAGAAAAAGAAATAGTTTTAATAAGTGGTGTTACATGCTAAGAATAATATGTGTAGGAAAAATAAAGAAAGAATATATAAAAGAAGCAATAAAAGATTATCAAACTAGATTATCAAAATATACAAAACTAGAAATTATTGAATTACAAGATGACAATATAAAAGATGAAGCAAGTAGAATACTAAAATACATAGATGACAAAAGTTATATTATAACATTAGATATAAAAGGTGCGAGTGTAACATCAACTGAATTAGCAGATAAAATAAAAGAATTGAACACATATGGAAATAGTAATATAACATTTATAATAGGTGCTTCAGATGGAATAGATGAAAGTGTAAAGCAAAGAAGTAATTATTCTATTTCTTTTTCTAAACTTACATTTCCACATCAATTATTTAGAGTTATACTCTTAGAACAATTATATAGAGCATATAAAATAATAAATAATGAACAATATCATAAATAAGATATTGTTTTTTAAATATAAAACTAATGTTTATAATATTATTCTTATGACAAAAAAATACTATTATGATATTGTTATTATAGTAAGGAGTTGTTTTAGTAATTATGAAGTATATAAAGTATTTATTAGTAATTATATCGATAGTTTTAATTACAGGTTGTAATCATAACAGTAGTCCAGAAGCAGTAGCAAAAGAAATGGCAAAAAGGTTATCAAATCGTAACTATAAAAAAATGGAACAATTAATATTAATGCCAAAAAATAGTTTAATAGATGAAGATATATTTAAGCAATATTTAGATTACGCTGGAATAAACATTGAAGGTAATAAAACAATTGAGATATTAAAAAATAATAGTTCTTATAGCAATATAGTAAAAATAAAAATAGATAACAATCGTATTTTAGAAGTAAACACCTTAAAAAAAGATGGAAAATGGTATATAGATTTAGGAAATTATATAGCAAAATACGTACAATTATCAGTACCAAAAGATTCAATCGTAAAAATAAATAATAAAGAACTTTCAAAAAAATATAAGTCAAATACTGGTGAAAAAGTAGAGAGTGTTTGCGATACATGTAGTTATAACCTAAAATTTAGTTATGAAACAGATACATATGAAATTCCTTCAATGTTAGTTTCAAATTATGAATTTAGTATTGAAACCAATAATGCCAAATATACCTTTGAATCAACCCCAAGAAGTTTAAATAATAAAAAAATAATGTTAGTAGCAACAGATGAATATAAGAAAAAAGTGGAAACGGCGCTAAAAAACAATATACAAAAAATATATAATGAAATAGAGTCTGGAAACAATTTTGACTTATATAAACAATATTATTATGATGGCATATGGAATCAGGTGGAACCAATGTTTAATCAAATAAAACCAAAAGTTGAAAGTTCAGTGGCAAATTATACAAGGGAAAATATAAAACTAGACACACTTGTTATAAATAATTGTTATGTAATGGGAAACAACGTAGTAGTAGATGGTGAATTAAAATATACATATAAAGAGAATAAAAAATACAAATCTTCATATAGCTTTATGGGAGAAACATCAAATAATTATAGTGATAAAATGAAATTTTCTATAGTAGTAGAAGAAACATCAAAAAATAATTTTGTAGTTACATCGGGATACAATGTTACATTTATAAATAAATTTTAGGAGGAGTTATGAAAATTACACAGGATTATACAAGTTATTATGAAAATTATATGTCAAATACAGTAAGTTATTTCGATTCATTTATAAAAATATATATAGCAATATGTATAATATTATTTATATTTTTAATTTATACATATATAATGATGTATAAATTATTTGAAAAATTAGGAATAAAGGGTTGGAAAGCATTAATACCATTTTATAACAGTTGGCTATTTCTAGAAAAAGTGGGATTACCACCAATATTAGGAGTTATACCAGGGATAAATGGCATAGCAATGTTAATCGCATATTATAAATATGGAAAAAGTATAGGAAAAAGCAAATTATTTAGTATATTATTAGCAATAATACCACCAGTTATGTTAACAATAATAATATTTGGTAAAGACAAAAATACAACAATAAATACATATGAAAAGAATGAAAACGAGCAATCACAATTAAATAGTTATCAACAGAGTATGAATAAAAGTAATAATACAAATATACAACAATTAATGTCAAAAGAAACAAATGAGGATTTATATTATCAACAAAATATAGTACAACAAAAGCAGCCAAATATAATAGATAGTTATGGAGCAAAGCCAGTTGAACAACAAAGTATTAATAATAATCCACAGTATAACATAATGAATCAGCAAACAAAGTTACAAAATAATCAAGAAAATGAATTTATAAGATGTAAAAGGTGTGGAACAAATGTAAAAAGAGGGAATAGTATTTGCTTTATATGTGGAACAAAATTAGAATAAGTACCATGAACAAATGGTATTTTTCTTTTATCCACATTAAAATATGTTTTAATACATAAAATTAACCAGGTGATAAATGTGTTAATAGTAATAGAAAAAGTTTTATGGGCTTTAGCAACAGTATTATTATTTAGTTGTGGTATATATTTTACTTTCAAATTAAAATATCCACAGTTATCATTTAAGAACATGTGGATAAGTTTAAAGAAAAGTGGAAAAGGGTTAGAAACATTAAACCTCACATTAGCAGCAAAAATAGGGGTTGGTTCACTAGCAGGCACCGCACTTGCAGTATATATAGGTGGAGTTGGAACAATATTCTGGATGTGGATAAGTATGTTTATATGTGCAGTAAATACTTATTGTGAAAGTTTTCTTGCAGTTATCAACAGAAAAACCGATAAAGATGGAAGTTTTTATGGAGGACCATCTTTTTATATAGAAAAAATGTTAAAAAATAAAACACTGGCCATTATATATTCAATAATAATTATATTAGCATTTATCTGTGGATTCTTAACAATACAAGTAAATACTATATCAAAGGTATTAATAGATTATGTAAGTGTAAATAAAGTAATAATTGGAATAGCAATATCATTACTTACATGCCCTATAATATTTGGTGGTGTTAATAAAATAAGTAGTATGTGTAATAAAATAGTACCTATAATGACTTCTATTTATTTATTAACTTCACTTGGAATAATACTATTTAATTTTAAAGACTCCATAATTGCAGTAAAAAACATAGTAACAAGTGCTTTTAATATTAAAGCAGCAGCATCTGGAATAATAGGAAGTATGTTAATAGGAATACAAAGAGGAATATTCTCAAATGAAGCAGGAATAGGAACTTCTGCAATAACTGCAGCAACTTCAAAAGATACAACTGCTAGTGAACAAGGATATATTCAAATAATAGGTGTATATATAGCAACTCTAGTAATATGCACATTAACTGCAATAGTAATAATGCTAACGGATTACAATAAATTAAATATAATTGATCCAAATGGTATAGAAATAACAAAATATGCATTTAGTTACCATCTAGGTTCATTTGGTACAATAATGACAATAGTAACAATTATTTTATTCGCATTTTCAACAATAATATCAGGATATTATTTTGGTGAATCAAGTTTAAAATACCTAGTAAAAAACAATAAAAAAAGTATAGTCATATTAAAATTAATTACACTAATACTACTAGTATTAGGAAGTGTATTATCTAGTACTGTATTGTGGAAAACTGTAGATATTTTAGTGGCAATACTAGCAATAATAAATGTATATGCACTATTCTGTTTAAGAAAACACGTAAAAAGATAATAAACATGTTATAATATATTTATAATTATTAGGTGATAAATATGGAAAAACTAGAATTATTATCCCCTGCTGGAAATAAAGAGAGTTTGTATATGGCAGTACATGCAGGAGCAGACGCTATTTATATAAGTGGGAAAAAATATGGGGCAAGAAAGTATGCTGAAAATTTTAGTGATGCTGAAATAAAAGAAGCAATAAATTATTGCCATTTATATAATGTAAAAGTATATGTAACATTAAATACACTTATATTTGAATCAGAAATAGAAGGTTTTTTAGAATATGCAAAAATGCTATATCTAAATAATGTAGATGCAGTAATAGTACAAGATATTGGAATGATTAAATTATTGAGAACAACAATACCAGAACTAGAAATACATACGTCTACCCAAACACATAACTACAATGTAAATACTACTAAAATGTTTAAAGAGTTAGGTGTGAAAAGAGTAGTTCTTGCAAGAGAACTAACATTAGATGAAATAGAAGAACACAGTAAAATATTAGAAACTGAAGTATTTGTACATGGAGCACTTTGTATGTCATATTCAGGCTGTTGTTATATGAGCCTTTTAAGAGGTGGAAGAAGTGGGAATAGAGGCGAATGTGCAGGAACTTGTAGACTTCCATATAAAACAAGTTCAAATGATAAATATGTACTTAGTACAAGAGATTTGTGTAATATATACGACTTAGATAAAATAATGAAAACAGGAACAAAAAGCCTAAAAATAGAGGGTCGTATGAAGTCCAAAGAATATGTGTACCTAGTTACAAGATTATATAGAAAAACAATAGATAAATACTATGAAACAGGAATAATAGAAGTAGATTGTGATTTATATAATGATATAAAAAAGGTATTTAACAGAGAATACACAAAAGGACATAAGTTTTTATCCAATGATATAATGAATCCATTAAGACCAAATCATCAAGGCATATTAATTGGACAAGTTACAAAAGTAAATCAAAAATATATAACTATAAAATTAAATTCTGATATATTAGTAGGAGATGGAATAAAGTTTACAGATACTGATACAGGATTTACAATAAGTGAAATATATTTAGATGGAAAAAAGGTAAATAGTGCTTATAAAAACCAAATAATAAGTGTAAGAAATACAGTACATTTAAAAAGACCAACACCAGTTGTAAAAACAACGGATAAGGCATTAATAAATAGTTTAAAAACTATAGAACATAAAAGTATAAAAATAGATTGTAATGTTAAAATAAATGAATCCGAAATAGAAGTAGAATACATAGATAATAATAATATTGTATCTAAAAAAAGTAAAATAGTACAAAAGGCAAAAAATATAAATACAACTAAACAAGATATAATAAAACAACTATCTAAATTGGGTAATACGCCATTTGAAATGAATAATATTAATGTTTTAACAGTGGATAACATATTTATAAATATTAAGGATTTAAATGAATTAAGACGAAGTTTAATAAATGAACTTATTGATAAGAAGACAAATTATAAAAGAAATATACAAAATATAAAATATGATAATAACTTAATAATGAATAATAAGGATATAGAAATAAATGCTTCTATCATAAATGAGGAACAGTATAATGTATTAAAAAAATTAAATATTAATAATATTTATACATCAAACTACGATTTATATAAAAAACATATTGGAGAAAATATATATTATATATTACCAAGAATAATAGATAATAATAATCTAGATATAGATAAATTAGTAGTAAATGATTATAATTATTTGCCAAAAAATAAAGATATTATTGGAAATTATTATTTAAATATTACTAATAGTATATCTTGTAAATATGCATGTGAAAAAGGAATAAAAAAAATATGTGTATCACCTGATTTAAATATAGATAGATTAAACGAAATATTACAAGTAAATAATAATATAAACTTTGAAATACAAGTGTATGGATATTATGAGGTAATGATAACTAAAAATAATATATCGCAAAAAGAAACCATAAGTAGTAACAACTATAATTATAATATAGTAAGGAATAAGAATTATACTAGTATATTAAACAGCCCAGTTAATAATATAAAAATGATAAATAAATACTATAAAATCGGTGTAAAAAAATATAGATTAGATTTTTATAATGAATCAGCTAATGACATATACAGAATAATATTAGAAGTGCAAAAAGAAATTAAAGAAATATTGCGTTTTTAAACTAATAGTGGTAATATATTATATATAATAAGGGAGGCTTGTGATGGAGAATTTATTGCAAACTTTAGGAAATGATTATATTTGGGTTTTAGTAGTATCAATATTTATAATATTTACTGTTATAGGTTATTTTGTAGATCGTAATCAAAATAAGAAGAAAAAAATGAAATTAAAAAAAGAACAACAAGAAGAGATAGAAGATAAGTTTGATATACCAGAAAAAACAAATGATGAAATTTATGAACGTATAAATGTTAAAGATATTCCTAAAGAACAAGAATATAAAGAGGAAGAAACAGAAGAATATAATACAAAAGAAATGTCAAAAAGTTTCTTAAAAGAAGATAATTATGATTTAAGTAACTTATTAAAGGAAAGTATTAATGAAACAAAAGAAAAACAGCCAGTAATACCTGAAGAAGAAGTAACAAAAGTTAAAGAAGAACCAAAAGTAGATGTTATGACAGAAAGAAAGCCTAAGACAGAATATGATAGAAACCTAGAGTATTTATTGAAGGAAAAAGAAAGAGAAAAAGAAGAACCAAAAGAAGAGATAGAGTCTATTGATGATTTTCTACAAAGAACTATGAGAGAAGCATATCATCCAACTGAAGAACCAGTAAAAGAGAAAAAAATTGAAGTAAAAAATAATAGTAGAACATCTAATATAGATTACGAAGATACACTTCCAATTCCTATACAAGGTGGACAAGAGTTTTCTCCATTAGAGGTCACAGTTGTAGATCCAGAATTTTACAAAGAATATACTTCAAAACCAAAATTAACTGAAAGAAAAGAAGTTAAAGAAGAACTAAAAAATGATGTAGATTTTAAACCTATAGAAGATGCTATACTTGAATCACTAGGTAAATTGAGCGAATTAGAAGATAAAAGAGAAGATAAATACAATATAAATTAAAGAAGTTGCAAGAAAGTATACTTGCAATTTTTTAATATAAAATAAGATCAATCATATTATATTTGGTATAATAATATTGTAAAACGAGGAGGCATTTATGGAAATACCAGTAGGAGTATCAAATAGACATGTACATTTAAAAAAAGAAGACTTAAACATATTATTTGGAGAAAACTATCAACTAACTAAATACAAAGATTTAACTCAACCAGGAGAATTTGCATCAAATGAATTTGTAACATTAGAAGGCTCAAAAGGCGTAATTGAACATGTAAGAGTACTTGGACCAGTAAGAAATTATACACAAGTAGAAGTATCAAAAACAGATAGTTATAAATTGGGAGTAAATCCTAAGGTTAAAATGTCAGGGGATTTAGATGATAGCGAAGTAATTACACTAATTGGACCCAAAGGAAAAATAACAACAAATGGCTGTATTTTAGCAGCAAGACATATACATATAACAGAAGAAGAATTAAAATCTAATAATTTGAAATTAAATTATTCATATAAAATTAAAGTAAAAAATGAAAAAGAAACTATTTTAGGAAGTGTATTTTTAAAAACAGGTAATTCGTATTTAGAACTACATTTAGATACAGATGATGCGAATGCATACCTATTAAAAAGTGGAGATAAAGTGGAGTTGATAATAGATGAAGAATGAGATTAAAATATGTAATAACTGCAAATTTATAAATATTAAAACAATAATTCCTAAGATTAGACAGTTAGATGCCTATTGTGAAATAAAAGTAGGATGTTGTAATTTTTGTAGTATGTGTAAAGAAAGTGCTTTTCTAATTAAAAATGGTATACCTTTAACAGCAAAAGATGAAGATTTACTAGTCGAAAAATTAAAATCAAACTAGGCAGAAGACAAATTTCTGCTTTTTTCGACATTCTTCGACAAAACTTCCCAATAAAAAATCTGGAAAAATCTGGAAGAAAATAGTATAATGTAAAACATGTGGTGGTACGAAAGGAGATACAATGAATAAAATAAGAGTTTTAATGGTAGATGACAATGTGAGTCTAATTGAAATGATAAAAGAATATAGTAGTAACCATCAAAAAATAGAAATAGTATTAAGTGCAAATAATGGCGAAGATGGAATAAAGTTAATAGAGTCAAAAAGAAATGAGTATGATGTCATAGTATTAGATTTACTAATGCCTAAAAAAGATGGAGTATATGTTTTAGAGCAAATGAAAGAAAGGAATATAACAAAACCAGTAATAGTTTTAACATCATTTGATGCTGCTGATATGATAAGAAGAGTATCTAGTTATGGAATAAACTATTACATCCTAAAACCATTCGAACTTTCTGATTTAGAAAAAAGAATAATAGAATGTTGTGAAAATAGTAATCCAAACAAATCATTTGATATACAACATAATAATTTACAACTATCAATAACAAAAATATTACATGAATTAGGAATACCTTCTCACATAAAAGGATACCAATACATAAGAGAATCAATAATTCTTTTATACAATAAACCAGAAATAATAGGTGGTATAACAAAAGAGTTATATCCTGAGATTGCAAGCAAGTTTAATACTACAGTTTCACGTGTTGAACGTGCAATAAGACATGCAATTGAAGTAAGTTGGAATAGAGGAGATTGGAATCTAATGGAAGAAATATTTGGACACAGTGTAGATATAGATAAAGCAAAACCTACTAATTCTGAATTTGTAGTTACAGTCGCAGATAAACTAAGATTAGAATTTCATGGAATAAGAAACTAAACACATTATTATTATGTGTTTTTTTCTAATTTGTGGTAAAATTATAATAGGTGATGAAAAATGAAAAAACCAACAATATTATGTATATTAGATGGTTATGGAATAAGAGAAGAAGTACATGGTAATGCAGTAAAACAGGCAAGTACACCAAACTTTGATTATTTATGGAATAATTATCCACACAGTTTATTACAAGCAAGTGGTAGTTATGTAGGATTACCTGATGGACAGTATGGTAACAGCGAAGTAGGACATATGAATATAGGAGCAGGTAGAATAGTTTATCAGCCACTTGAATATATAAATAATAAGATAAAAACAAAAGAATTTTTTAACAACAAAAAGTTATTAGAGGTAATAAATCATGTAAATAGCAACAACTCAAAACTACATATAATGGGTCTCCTTAGTGATGGAGGAGTACATTCACATATTAATCATTTTATAAGCATCTTAAAAATGGCAAAAGATAATAATGTAAAACAAGTATATTTTCACATATTCACAGATGGAAGAGATACATATAAAGATGTAGCAATGAAATATATAAACATATTACAAGATAATATAAAAGAGTTAAATCTAGGAAGTATCTCTACAATAAGTGGTAGATACTATGCAATGGATAGAGATAATAACTATGATAGAATAAAAAAATCATATGATGTAATAGTATATGCAGATGGTAAAAGATGTACTAATATAGAACAAATGATACAAGATAGTTACAATAATGAAATATATGATGAATTTATTGAACCATGTATAATAGATGAATCAGGAAAAATAGAAGAAAACGATGGAATAATATGGGCTAACTATAGACCAGATAGAGCAAGAGAAATATTAAAAACTATAACAAATAATGATTTTAACGAATTTAATACAGTTAAATTTAATAATATAAAAGTAGTAACAATGATGCCAACTAGCGATGAAGTAAAAGCATCTCATGCATTTGAAATAGAAGAAGTAAAGTCCCCTGCTGGACCATATCTTGCATCTTTAGGATTAAGTCAGCTTAGAATAGCAGAAACGGAAAAATATGCTCATGTTACATATTTCTTTGATGGAGGTAAAGAACTTGAATTAGAACAGGCAAAACGAATACTAATACCTTCTCCAAAAGTATCAACTTATGATTTAAAACCAGAAATGAGTGCATATGAAATAACAGATGCATTATTAAAAGAAATGGAAAATTTTGATTTTATAGTATTAAATTTCGCTAATGCAGATATGGTAGGACATACAGGAGTAATGGATGCTGCTATAAAAGCAGTAGAAGCAGTAGATGAATGCTTAGGAAAAATAATAAAAAAAATAAATGAGTTAGATGGAATTTTAATAGTAACTGCAGATCATGGTAATGCAGACTACATGTTAGATGAAAATAATACCATAATTACATCACATTCATCAAACCTAGTACCATTTATAATATGTAAAAAAGGGATAAATGTAAAAAATGGTAAATTAGGTGATATAATGCCAACAATATTAAAATTAATGAATTTAAAAATACCAAAAGAAATGACAGGGGAAATTCTCATAGGAGATGAGTAAACTTGAAATTAGTAATAATACAAAATGGAAGAACTAGAATAAATAGATTAATAGAATGGTTAATGTATATGTTTGGATATACATTAGTACTTATAATAGTGTCTTTACTATTTGATGAACACTTAATAATAGAAAATGCGTTTTATGGATTTCTAGCGGTTCTAATTATATATATCTTAAATCAAACAATTAAACCATTCTTAGTAAAAATAACCATGCCATTAACAGGAATAACATTTGGGATATTTTATCCATTTATAAATATCTTAATTTTATATATAGTGTCATTTATATTAAAAGGACACTTTGATATTATAGGTATGTCTAACATAAAGGGTATATTTATATTATTCTTTATGGCAATATTAATATCATTAATGAATTTTATAATGGAAAATAAAATAATAAAACCAATAATAGAAAAAGGAAAAAGATAAGATGGATAATTTAGTATTACAAATATTAGAAGTAGATAGAGTAGCAATATCACTTGGAAAAATAAATATATACTGGTATTCTATATTAATACTAACTGGTATTTTAATCGCATATTGTATTGCAAGAAAAGAATGTAAAAATATAGGAATAAAAATAAATGATTTAGACGATTTTGCATTTGGTTTAATTCCAATAGCAATATTAGGAGCAAGAATTTATTATTGTATATTTACATTTAACGAATTTAAAAATAATATATTAGGAATTTTTAAAATATGGGAAGGTGGACTTGCAATACATGGTGGAATTATTGCTGGAGTAATATGGTTAATATATTTTACCAAAAAAAGAAGAATAAACGTTCTAAAGTTTATGGATATAGTCGCACCTGGTTTAATACTAGCGCAAGCAATAGGTAGATGGGGAAACTTTTTTAATGGAGAAGCCCATGGTGGAATAGTAACAAGGACATTCCTAGAAAACTTACACTTACCAAAATTTATAATAGAAGGTATGAATATAAAAGGTGTATATTACCAACCGACATTTTTATATGAATCAATATGGTGTATATTAGGATTTATATTAATATATACAATATATAAGAAAATAAAAATAAATGGACTTACACTTAGTATTTACCTATCATGGTATTCATTAGGAAGATTTTTTATCGAAAGTTTAAGAACAGATAGTTTAATGATAGGACCTCTTAGAATAGCACAAGTAATTTCAATAATCCTATTTACCATAGGAATAATTGGTATAATAATAAGTATAAAAAGAAAAGAAGTGAGATAAATGTATGATTGTTTAATTATTGGTTGTGGACCATCTGGTATGACTGCAGCAATATACTTAAAACAAGCAGGAGTAAATGTTGCAATAATAGAAAAAAATGCACCAGGTGGAAATATGAATATGGCACTTAATATAAAAAACTATCCCGGTTTTAGTGAAATAAGAGGCGCTATGTTATCACTAAATATGTTTAACCAAATAAGAGAATTAAAAATACCATATATATATGGAGATGTTATTGAGTTAGTAGATGGCGATATAAAAAGAGTAATAACTAACAAAGATACTTATGAGGCAAAAAGTTTAATAATTGCTTCTGGTAGAAAAAACAAAGAACTAAGAATTATGAACGAAAAAATATATTTAGGAAAAGGTATAAGTTATTGTGCTATATGTGATGGTGCCCTATACAAAGATAAAGAAGTAATGATAGTAGGAAATAGTAATGAAACAGTAGAAGAAGCACTATATTTATCAGAACAATCAAGTGCAGTGACAATAGTTAATGAAGAAAAAGAACTTGACATAAAGGAAGAATTAAAACAAAAACTAAAAGAAAAAACAAATATATACTATTTAAATAATAGTAAAATTACAAAACTTATAGGTGAAGATAACTTAAAAGAAGTAGAAATTAAAAATATTGCTTATAATGAAACATTTGTAAAACAAATTGATGGTTTATTTGTATCTATAGGATATGAACCAAATTCAAAAATATATAGTGACATAGGTATAAAAACAGAAGATGGTTATATTTTAGTAGATAAAAATAAAAAAACTAACTTAAAGAATATATATGCCATAGGAGATATCACAAAAAAATCACTATACCAAGTAGTTACTGCAACTTCAGATGGTGCAATAGCAGCCTATGATATAATAAATAACAATTTTAATTGATAGATGATATAATAATATTATAGATTATTTAGGAGGATTTGGAAACCAAAGAAAAAAAGAATTATATAGAATTTAGTTTTATTAATTTAGGAATTAAAGAAAAGATAAGTAATGATTATTTGCAAGTAATAATAGATAAACTACGAGAAATTGATGAAATTAAAAATAAATATTATATAGAAACGTTTGAAAAAAAATATAAGAATTATCAAATGTTATTATCTTTAAAACAAAAAGACACATTTAATCAAGATGAATTGTTATTTCTATATGATATGGCATACAGAATTAGAGAAGGTTATTTATCAACGACCGTACCAGAAATATCTATTCCTATAGTACAAAATAGAGATATTCAACAAGATTTTGAAAGTTTATCTATAGAAAATAAAGTAAAACTATTTTTAAGTATTAAGGGCTCAGAAATATGTGATAAACTTAAAATAAGTGATAAAGATGTATTGATGTTTCTTGCAAAAAATGGTTGTATAACTCAATTAAGAAATGCTACTGAAGATATAATTAATGATAAAAGTTATATATTGAAACTATTATCTACATTTTTTAAAAGAATTAAAACAACATATTCTGATGAAGATAGCCTTGTGTATCTTAGTACTAGTATGCCATTAAAATACCAATCAGACATTGATGTAATAAAAGTTATGATATATGAATATGGATTACTTAGTAGTATGGATATAAACGATTGGACAATAACAAATCCAACTTTAAGAGAAAAAATGACAATACCATCATTTGCATATACCCTAATAGATAGTTATGCAAGAAGTTTAATTCAAATAGATAGATATATTCAAGAATATCCAATGAATTTATTATGGATAATTTCTGATGAAATATTAAATGATATAGAAGATCATATATTAATTGGACCTGAGTCAACAAAAGAAAAAGAAGATAGAAAAAAGATGATTATAAAGCAAATAACAAGTGAAAAAGCAGAAATATATTCATATAGACATAAAAATAATTAATACTAAATATATAAGAGGATACTACCTAAAAATAGGTAATATCCTCTTTTAATAAATTTTAACTTATTTACTATATTTTAATAAACTTGGCAATATAATTATAAAATTTTAAAAATATGTATAAACTATTATTTAAAATTATATGAAATAATCATATCAAATTATAAAAATAGTGATTTGCAAGTATAATAATTATCTGATAAAGTGTCAAACAAGGAGGAAAATTATGGAAGAAAATAACTTTGTATCCTTGGTAAGTGATACAAC
>CAOKET010000026.1 GCA_948467605.1 uncultured Mycoplasmatota bacterium
TATGTAAGGTAGGTAGTACTGTAGTAACAAATACAAATAGTTTATCACCAGGAACACATACTATAAATTGTACTGTAACATCAGGAGCAGGAAAAGAGAAAACGGTAAGTAAGACTATAACTGTTAAGTCTCCACTTATAGAAGGCGTTTTATTAGTTAGTACTGATTTGTCTGTCCCACATATAAATGGAAATAATATAAGTATGGGTGGAATTAATATAACATATAAAGTATATTTAGATAAAATAGGATATACATTTGATTATGTATTAAAGCCAAGTAATGGTTCAATAAGTTTTTGTGATAATAATAACTCATGTGAAACTATAGTTAGTCAACCAGGAGGAGGAAATACATATACAGGAAGTTATACAAATACAAAAGCAGGATATATAAAACTATCATTTTCTGGATGTAATATGGAAATAAATAATATTAAGTATAAAGGGGTCCCAGTTGTTATAAAAAACGAATATCCTTTTGATGTTATTTTCTATAATAATTGTACAAATAATCAGGCTATTACATCATGTAGCAATAAATTACAAAATAACTCAATTGTAACTGGCAATGTATATATAACTTCGTCACATCCTGGAATTAGCAAATATGCATATATTAAAATAAATGATGGAGAGTGGACAAAAATGAGTAGTACTAGTATGGGATCATATTATGTACTTTCAACACCAGGAACATATAGAGTTAAGGCAAAGCTTATGAATGGTTCTATATCAACAGTTGAATCAGATGAATATGTAATAACGATAACAGAATAATAAAGGGTCATCTTTAATGATGGCTTTTTTCCATTTTGGTATTTACATTTCTTAAATACTATGGTATAGTATATCGCAATAAAAAAGGGGGATTTTTTATGAATGATATGTTTGAATACATAGGAAGTATTAATAAATCCAGTGTAATTGTAGAATATGTGGTTGATAATGATACAATTAGAATTAAAACTGGTGATAATCAAGATATAATAATTGAAAGAAAAGATAGTTACATTAATTTTCTTAATGATATCATTAGTACTCAAAATCAATATAAGAATGTTGAGAGAAAGAAATATTTATTAAAGAAAGAAAAATATAATAGGTTTGAAAGAATATTTATGTATATTTTCTTATTATCTGCAATAGCACTAGTTATTTATTTTCCTAATGTGTTTACTAGTTTAATATTATTAATTTCAGTTATATCATCAATAGTTAGTGAAATAACACATATACATAATGTAATGGAATTAAGAAAACTAAATAGTAATATTGGTAGTATGGAACATATAGTTGTTAATGAAGATGCTTGTATAAATGAGGAAATAGATTCAGATGAAAAATTAAAACTTATTGGAATAGATAAAACTTTAAAATTACTTCCATTACCTCAGGATGAGATATTGTATTTAGACGATGAAATATAGTTAAAAAGCAAGTATTATTTTAGGATAATATTTGTTTTTATTTTAATTATATCGTGGTATACTATATATAATATAGGTGATGATATGGAACAGAGATATAATGAATTAATTGAAATATTAAAAAAAGCAAATTATGAATATTATGTACTTGATAATCCAACTATAACAGATCAAGAATATGATAAATATTTAAGAGAATTAATTAATATTGAGGAGGAAAATCCTAGTATTAAAAGAGCAGATTCTCCAAGTCTTAGAGTTGGTGGAGAAGTAATTGATTCATTCAAAAAGATTGTTCATGAAAAACCAATGCTAAGTTTAAGTAATGTATTTAATGAAGATGAGATAAGAGGGTTTGATTCTAGAATAAATAAAGAAATTAAAAGTTATGAATATGTATGTGAACCTAAAATAGATGGATTATCTGTATCTCTTTTATATGAGGATGGGGTTTTAGTAAGGGGTGCAACTAGAGGAGATGGTGTTACTGGTGAAGATATAACTCATAACGTTAAAACTATTAAAAGTATTCCACTTACTTTAAATAAAAATATTAGTATTGAAGTACGTGGTGAAATATACATGAGTAAAGATGCTTTTAATAAACTTAATATTACACGTGAATTAAATGGGGAAGAATTATTTGCTAATCCTAGAAATGCTGCTGCTGGAAGTGTAAGGCAATTAGATTCTAAGATAGCATCTTCTAGGAATTTAGATTGTTTTATTTATCATTTACCAAACCCAGAAGAATATGGAATACACACGCATTATGAGGCACTGGAGTTTATGAAAGGTTTAGGTTTTGTAGTAAATAAAAATATTAAAAGAGTAAAAAATATTAAAGAAATGCTTGAGTATATAGAATATTGGACAGAACATAGAAGGGATTTACCTTATGAAATAGATGGTATAGTTATAAAACTTAATAATTTGTCTGATCAAGAGCGAGTTGGTTTTACAACTAAATATCCTAAGTGGGCAACTGCATATAAATTTCCTGCAACCTTAGCACTTACTAAATTAAAAGATATAGTTTTTAGTGTTGGTAGAACTGGACAAGTTACTCCAAATGCAATTTTAGAACCAGTAATATTAATGGGCTCTACAATATCAAAAACAACTTTACATAATGAAGATTATGTATTAGAGCGAGATATTAAAATTGGGGACACAGTTGCTATTAAGAAGGCAGGGGATGTAATTCCAGAGGTAGTACATGTAGTTACTGAAAGAAGAACTGGCGAGGAAAAAGATTTTGCAATGATATTGGAATGTCCAATATGTGGAAGTACTTTAGTTAGAAAGGAAAATGAAGCGGCATACTATTGTATGAATCCATTATGCGATGCTAAACATATTGAAGGATTAATACATTATACAAGTAGGGATGCGATGAATATAGAGGGTTTCGGAGATAGAATTATAGAAGATTTTTATAATATGGGTTATTTAAAAACTATTTCAGATTTTTATACTTTAGATACTTACAAAAAAGAACTTATGGAGTTAGAAGGTTTTGGAGAAAAAAGTATAAATAATCTATTAGATAGTATTGCTAGTAGTAAGAAAAATTCATTAGAAAGAGTAATATTTGGTCTTGGTATAAGACAAGTTGGTAAGAAAACGGCTAAGATTTTAGCTAAGGAATACAAAAATATAGATAATTTAATAGATGCATCATTAGAGGATTTAACTAATATAAAAGATATTGGTGAGATAATTGCAAAATCAATATATGAATACTTTAGAAATGGTGATAATTTAAAACTTATTAATGAATTAAAATCTTTTGATGTTAATATGACATATACTGGCTCAGATATTAAAGATAATCCTAATTTTTCAAATAAAACTTTCGTAATAACGGGGACACTTTCTAAACCAAGAGAGGAATTTGTAAGTATTATTGAATCTTTGGGTGGTAATGTATCTACAAGTGTTAGTAAAAAGACTAATGTTGTATTAGTCGGTTTAAATGCTGGAAGCAAGGAACAAAAGGCTAGGGAATTAAATATAGAGATTTGGAATGAAAAAGATTTTGAAAATGCATTAAATGTGTAGTATAATTTATATAGTTTGGAGGTATTATAATGGATAATTCGATATTAGATACAATAAAAGAAGCAATTAGTAATGGTTTTTCTGTAGTAGTTGATATTTTTAAAAAATATAAAAAGTATATATTTATATTAATTATTATTGCTATTGTAGCATTTGGATCAATTAAATTATTACAGTATTTTAAAGATAAAAAAGGTAAAATATATTTAGTTGATAAGATACAAGAAGAACTTAATTGTAAGGATAATGGTTTATGTGTTTATACTAATAATACTAGTTTAAATAATTATGTTTGGTATAGTGGATTTTTATGGAGAATAGTAAAAATAAATGATGATGGTTCTATTAAACTTGTTTTAAATGAATCTGTTAGTGTTGTTAATCATTATAATGGATTAAATAATGATTATTTAGAGAGTTTTATAAGATTGTGGCTTAATGAAGGTGTATTCTTGAAAGGTTTAAGGGAACCTGATAATTTTATTGATAATTATGACTTTTGTTATGGCAATGAGGGTCTTGAATGTAATAGTGTTATAAAGGATAAAGTTGGACTACTTACTTATAGTGATTATGAAAATGCGGGTTCTAAGGATAGTTATCTTAATATTGGAATACCATTTTGGACTATGACTAGTAAGAGTAAGACTGATAATGAGGCTTATATAGTTAATGAGAATGGAGAACTTGAATCTGTTAATACTGGATTATATTATCAGGTTAGACCAGTAATTAATTTGAATAGTAAAGTAATGGTTACTTCTAGTAGCAATGGTACAGAATCTAATCCATATACATTAATTGGTGATGAACCAATAGATAGTAATGAGTATTTAAATACTAGATATACAGGTGAATTTGTTAAGTTTGCTGGTAAAGTATGGCGTATTGCTGAGGTTAATGATAACTATACAAAATTAATATTATATGGAAAAGATACAAAAATGAAATTTGGAACTAGTGATTCTTATGGTAATGGTGAAAATATAATAAGTGGATTCTTAAATAAAGTTTATTACAATATTTTAAAAGGAGCACTTCCTGATATAGATAATTATTTAACATCTGGAACTTTCTATGGTGGTAAGTTATCTAATGGTGATGCATATACAAATATTAGAATTAATACCGATGAATATACTGATGTATCAAATAATATAGGAATTATATCATTAGGTGAATTATTTAGTGGAAATGATTTGAATTTAGATGATGATGATTCTGCATGGACAATGACACCAAATGGTACAGGTGAATTATGGTTGTCAAATGGTAAAAATGCAAAATATGATATGGAGTTTGCTGTTAGACCAGTAGTATATTTACAGAGTGAGGTATATATAATTGGCGGTAAAGGAGACGGCAGAAGTAGAGAAACTGCTTTTGAAATTGCAGTTGAATAAAAATTTTAAATAGCTATATTAATAGCTATTTTTTTGTCATATAAAATGTGTAAAGTTATATGTAATTGATAAATAAAATAATTTGTAGTATAATCATTATATTGGAGTGGTTCAATTGGATAATATAAATAAATTTTTTAATAGTGTATTTAGTTTTATAAAGAAATATTCAACAATTATTCTTTTTGGAATATTATTATTAATAATTATTACTTTGGTAGTGTTATTAGGATTATTTTTGCCTAAAACAGAAGGCTCTGTTTACGGTAATAGATTAGATGGTATTGAGGATGTTCCTTTAACAGGTGATGTTAAAAGTAGTATTTTAGATGCGATAACTTCTACTGAAAAAACTACATCTTCAAATATAGCTTTAACTGGTAAAATAATTAAGATTAATATAAAGGTTAAAGATGATGTTAGTTTGGAGGATGCTAAGAAAATCTATGATTCATTTAAATCAAAATTTACTGAACAAATTCTAGCGTATTATGATATTCAAATAATGCTTGTTAGTAAGGATTACTCTGCATTTGGTTATTTAAAGGCAGGACGTCCTGAATTAAAGTGGACAAATAATAAATAAGAGGTGTATTATGAAAAAAAAGAATAAAACTAAGATTGGACTAGTTATTGGTATAACAGTTTTTGTTATACTTGCTGTTTCTATAACTCTTTTTGTACTTTTTAGAGAGGATAAAAAAACGTCTCTTACTATATTAGAAAAAAGATGGATTGAGGATAATAAAAATAAAATTATAGATATTGGAATTACTTATGATATTCCTATGTATAGTTTATCTGGTGAAGGCGTAATATTTGATTTTATAGATGATCTTGAAAAGAATACTGGTCTTGAATTTTATAGAGTTCCTTATGAATTATCTGCAAATATAGAGCAAGAATATTATTTTTCAAATGTTTATACATTACCAAATGAGGATTATATATTATTAAATTCTACTAATTATGTAATAGTGTCTAAACAATCAAATACTATAGATTATTCTAATAAAAAGTTTGGTGTATTAAAAAAAGATATAGAGTCTGTTAAATACTATTTAAGTGATATTCAAGATATAAAAGAATATGAAAATGTTAAAACACTTATAAATGATTATAATAATAATAGTATAGAATATATAGTATTACCTTATTCAATATACTTACAATCAATATTAGAATTAAAGGATTCAAATATACTAAATAATATTGATGAAATGAAACAATATTATATATTAAAACTTAGCAAGAATAATAAAAAACTTAATTCAATAATAAAGAAATACTATGAGAAATGGTCTAAAACAAACGAAGATAAATTATATAATAAATTACTATTGGATTTATACTATAAGTCTAAAAATATTGATCAACAGAAATCAAATACTTTAAATGCTAAATCATATGTATATGGATATGTTGAAAATTTACCTTATGAGGGAATAATAAATAATAAATTGTATGGTATAACTGGTGAGTATATAAATTCATTCTCTGATATTACAGGTGTGGAATTTGAATATGTTTCATATAAAAGTGTTGGTGATTTAAAGAATGCAATAAAAAATAAAAAAGTAGATATAGCATTTAGTTATTATAATTTAGATGAAAAATCATCAAATAATACAATGAGTATTGGTAATACTAATTTAGTAGTTGTTACTCATAATGATAATGATTTAATAGTAAAAAGTTTAAAATCATTAAAAGGAAAAGAAGTATCAGTAATTAAAGATACTAATATAAGAGATTATATACTTGATAATACACAATCTACATTAAAGGAATATAATACTTTGAAAAGTTTATTAGAATCTAGAGGTAAAAACTCTGTTATTATAATAGATGATAAAACTTATAATTATTATAGAGATACAGTATTATCAGACTATCAAGTTATATATAGGGAAACTATAGATAGCAAATATAGTTTTGAAATAACTCAAAAGGAAGAAAATGAATTATTTTTAGAATTGTTTGATTACTTTTTGACATTTACTGATAATAATTATCAGAAAAGAGGATATAATACTTTAATAAAGGAAAAATCATTATATAAGAATAGCGAAAAGAAATATTTGATTTATGCTTTATTGTTAATAGTTTTATTAGTAGTAATTATTCTTAAGATATTAAAAATTGGCAAGAAAAATAAACAAAATAAACGTGAAGAAAAGATTAGATATATTGATATGTTGACTTCACTTAAAAATAGAAATTATTTGAATACTCATATGAATGAGTGGAATGATAATAAAGTATATCCACAAGCAATAGTTGTTATTGATTTAAATAATATTAAATATATAAATGATAATTATGGATATGAAGAAGGAGATAGCGTTATAGGTATGGCTTCTAATATCCTGATAAATACTCAACTTGAAAATACTGATATTATAAGAACAGATGGTAATGAATTTTTAGTATACATGGTTGGATATGATGATAAAAAAGTAATAGCGTACATAAGAAAATTATATAAAGAATTACAACAATTGCCTCATGAATTTGGTGCTGCTTTAGGTTATAGTATGATTGAGGATGATATAAAGACTATTGACGATGCGATTAATGAAGCAACACTTGATATGAGAAAAAATAAACGAAATTTGGAATGATAATATGAAAGAAAAGGGTAAAAAAATATTTAATGACTTGTTGGCTATTGTTAAGAAACCAGAAATGCGTATTCTTCCTGGACAATTAGCCTTTTTCTTTGTCTTATCAATTATACCTATACTTGCAATAATAATTATTGTTGGTTCTAGTTTATCATTGTCATCCGATACTATAATATCTTTTTTTGAAGATTCACTTCCTGGTGGTGTTGTTGAAACATTACGAGATATATTAGATTATAGTCATTTAGATACAAATGTAATAGTTTTTTTAATATCTACTTTTGTGGTCGCATCTAATGGAACTTTTTCTATAATAAATGCTTCTAATACAATATATAAAACTGAACCAACACCATGGTTAAGAAGAAGAGTAAAAGCAGTATTTTTAACTGTTTCTATGGTATTGTTGTTATTATTCGTATTATTAATACCAACGTTTGGTTCAAAAATATTATCTGTTATTGGCAATGTAAAAATAATTGGTGATATTTTAGATAAGGTAACACTTATTTTTGAGTTGTGTTCAGTTCCAATATCAATTTTTGTAATTTATTTTAGTTTAAAATTAATATATGTGATAAGTCCAGATAAAAAAATAAAGAGTAGAACAGTTACAAATGGTGCATTATTTGCAACTTTTGGTTGGATTATAAGTTCTCGTGTATATTCGTATTATGTTATGCATTTTAGTAAGTATGATTTGGTTTATGGAAGTTTAGCAAATATTATTATATTAATGTTCTGGCTTTATATACTTGCATATGTATTTGTAATAGGAATGTCATTAAATGTATTAAGTGATGAAAAAAATAGTGTATCGGAAACTAAGTAATTGGATAATATAATATTGGAATACATAGTTAGTATTATATGTATTTTAAAAAACAGGCTCTTGTAATATTGAAATATTTTACTGTGAATAAGACATATTACGTTTTAATACTAATACCTCTATTTGAGGTATTTTTTTATAAAAAAAATTTAGATATTTCCTAAACTTTATTTAACATAATATCTCTGAACTTTTTAGTTTTACGAAATTTTTAAATAACTCATCTTCTGTTATTCTAAAATTCATATAATCATTATATAAATCTTCTGATATAGTAGTGTATGAATCTTCTGTAGTTTGTATATATGGTTCATCACTTTTTCTAATTGAATAACGTTTGCTGTCATATTTTCTTTGTGAACTAACATAATGAGTTAACTCGTCTATTCTAATTAGATTGCCATTATGAGTTCTTCTTATTTTTGTTGATGTAAGGCTATTACAATCCTTTATTGGTCTACCTCTATCTTCATATTGTATAAGTCCTTTTTTACCAGTTTCCTCATTATAATTTTCACAATTTGTTGTTATAGATTTAAATATTTCTGTTAAATCTTCATTAAAACATGAAATAGTTTTTTTCGTTGTTGTTTCTTGATAATCGTATCTAGTGGTAGTTGCTGTCTCTAGGTATTTTGTTATTGTATTTTTATCACATCTATATATTTTACCAATCTCATCAACAGTATAATTATCATAATTATTTCCATCAGTATAATTAATAGTATATTCTATTGTGTCTTTTCCCATACTTATTGTATATGTTTTAGATCCATCTTCTATTATTAGCATATTTCCTTTTATATTTGCACTATCATAATGACTGTTTGTTATTGCATCAATTTTATGTTTAAATAGGCTATCCATTGGAAATTTTTGTAATTCCCAAATAAATTTTTTTATTGAACTTGTTATTTTTTTTGGCATTTTATTTCTCCAATCTTTTTTATGTTTTATTATATAATTATTTATGATTTATGTCAAATATATTAGTATTTGAAAAATAGTATAAAAAGTGTTATACTTAATAGGTATATTTGAGGTGTATAGATGAAAAAATTTTTAAATAAGGTAAAGACATTTTTTTTCAAAATACTTTGTAATTTAAAAAAGTTTATAATGGAAAATAAGTTTTATAATATATTTGTTATAACAAATGTATTTAATGCTTTATTATTACGTATTTTTACTGTAAATAATGGTTTAGATCCAAGACCTTTAATACAGGATTTTGTAGTTATACTTGCGGTTGGTTCAATAGTGTTCTTGTTTAAGAAAGATAGAACTAAACTAATATATCTAACAGTTGTATCAATTATATGTGTTATATTATGTGTAATTAATTCCATGTATTATACATTTTATACTTCTTTTGCGTCTGTATCTTTACTAGCAACATCTGTATTTGTAATTGATGTTGGGGATGCGGTTACTAAGAATGTTATGAATATAAAGGATTTTATATATTTGTGGCAACCAATTGTTTTACTTATAAGTTATTGGTATATTTCAAGAAATACTAAAAGGGAAAATATAGTTGCTAAGAGTAGTTTTAACTTTGTGACTTCTTTAATACTTTCTGGTACTTTATTATTGATATTTGTATCAACTTTAACTGGTACTGATTGGAGTAGGTTTTATAATCAGTGGAATAGAGAGTATTTAGTTAGTAGATTTGGATTATATACGTATCAATTAAATGATATTGTTAAAAGTATAGAACCAAAAATAAATACTTTGTTTGGAAGTGATAAGGCTTTAAAAACATTTAATGAATATTATGATGTAGAAAAAGAAGAAATTACTAATAAGTATACAAATGTATTTGAAGGTAAAAATATAATTTCAATACATTTGGAGAGTATGCAGGCATTTACTATGGATTTGACTTTTAATGATAAGGAAGTTACTCCAAACTTAAATAAACTAGCAAAATCTGGGCTTAATTTTACAAACTTTTATAGTCAGGTTAGCGTAGGAACAAGTAGTGATTCAGAGTTTACTCTTAATACATCATTACTTCCTGTAAGTAATGGAACAGTGTTTGTAAATTATTGGAATAGGGAATATGTAAGTATACCATCGTTACTTAAAGAAAAGGGATATTATACATTTAGTATGCATGGTAACACTGGAGATTACTGGAATAGAAATATAATGCACAAGCAACTTGGATATGATAAATTTTATAGTAAGTCTTCTTATGATATAGATGAGGTAATAGGACTTGGTATATCAGATAAGTCATTTTTTAGGCAATCTGTTGAAAAGATAAAGAAAATCGCTGAAGGTGGTAAACCTTTCTATGGTACATTAATCATGCTTACTAATCATACTCCATTTGATGAAACAGATAAGTATGGTGAATTTGATCTTTCTGTTACAGTTGATGTAGATGGTGAGCAAGTTACTAGAAATCATTTGGATAATACTAAATTAGGAAACTATATTAAATCAGTTCATTATGCAGATGAGGCACTTGGTGAATTTGTACAGATGCTTGATGAGGCTGGGCTTTTAGAAAATACAGTATTGGTTTTATACGGAGATCATGACGCTAGAATATCAAAGAAAGAATATATTAATTTTTATAATTACGATTCATACACTGATACATACTTTTCAAAAAATGATGAGAATTATCATGCTGTATCATATTATGATTATGAATTGCTTAGAAGGGTCCCATTTATAATATGGACTAAGGAAGGAAAGTATGTTGAAACTATTGATAAAGTTATGGGTATGTATGATGTAATGCCTACTTTGGGAAACATGTTTAATTTTTATAATAAATATCAATTAGGTCATGATATATTTAGTATAGATGAGAATATTGTAATTTTCCCTAATGGAAATTTCTTAACTGATAAAATATATTATAATAGCCAAAAGGATGAAGGTAAGTGGTTAAATGACGCTTTAGCGGGTGAAAATTATATAACTTATAATAAGGAATATACTCAAAAGACTTTAGAGGCTTCTAATATGTTAATAATGTATGATTTAATAAGAATAAGTAGAGAGAAAAAGGAAGGGGAAGTTAATGAAAACACTAAATAAAAAAAGGATAGCGATTTGTGGATTAGCAGTTATATTTATAGTTATAATATTTGTAGTTATATTTGCTAATATTAATAAAAAGAAACCTGATAAGAATAATGTAGAGGCTAAAGTTGAACAAGAAATAAAAGATTATGGGTATGTTTTGCTTGATAATGAAACTTCTTTATATAAGGATTATTTCAAGGAATTAATAGAGGTTTTAAATGCGAAAGAATTAGATGAAAAGTTATATGCATCGTTAGTAGTGAAGTTGTTTATATCAGATTTTTATGATTTGAATAGCAAGAAAACTAAGAATGATGTTGGTGGCCTTCAATTTGTTTATGATGTTATTCATGATAACTTTGTTTTAAATGCTAAAGATACAATATATAAATATGTTGAAAATAATCTAAATAATGATAGAACGCAAAAATTGCCTGGTGTAAAAACGGTTAATATAGATAGTGTAAATACAACAAGTTTTACTTATAAGGCCTCTTCTATTACTGATGATAATGCATATGAAGTGATGGCATCATGGGAATATAATGAGGACTTGGGATATCAATCATCAGCAACGTTTATATTAATGCATGTTGATAAGAGGTTAGTAATTGTAGAAATAAAATAGAGAGTTAATGCTCTCTTTTGTTATTATTATAAACTTAATTACATATTTTTTATATAGGTGATTACTTTGATAAAAGAGATATTATTAGGTTTTTTAGTAGGGTTAGGTAAAATAATCCCTGGTGTTAGTGGCTCGATGATTGCAATATCTTTTGGAATTTATGATAAGTTAATAAATAGCGTTTTAAAGCCTTTTAAAAATATTAAGTTTATTTTAACTATAGGTATAGGTTTTATGTTAGCAATAGTATTTGGAAGTAGAATAATTGTATATTTTATGAATAATTATTATTTTTTAACTATGATATTTTTTATAGGGCTTATTAGTGGTGGATTACCTAAAATTATTAATAAGGCATATGATAAGAAGTTTAATATAAAGTATTTTTTTGTTTCATTAATAGCGTTTTCTTTTGTTATATTATTATCTTTATTTAAAAGAGAATCATATGAAACTAGTAATATAAATTATTTATTTCTTATAGTTATAGGTTTTATAGAGGCATGTACTATGATAATACCTGGAATAAGTGGTACTGCTGTTTTGATGATAATAGGATATTATGATATAGTTATGAACTTTTTTAATAATATTTTAAATATATCTAATATTAGTTATACAATAAAATTTGCAATACCTTTTTTAGTTGGTATTGTAGTTGGAGTATATTTATTAAGTAGGTTAATTAATTATTTAATTTCTAAATATGAAAGAATTTTTTTTGCTGGAATTGTTGGTTTTTCTATATCATCTATACTAATAATGTTTGAATCTGCCTTTATATTTAGTATATCTTTAGTAACTTTTATAGAGGCTTTAATTTTTATTTCTTTAGGTTTTATAATTTCATATAAGTTTGATAGGTAAATATATTGTTAATTTAAAATAAAAATGTTAAAATGTAGTTGTATAATAATATGGAAGGATTTTAGGATGAATGCATTATTACTTATCTTAACTGTATTTTTTGGTGTAGTGGTTGGAATTTTAATTATAGGACTAATTGTATACTTAAAAATAAAATCTATGGTACCTAAAGAGTATAGGGATGAAATTAACTTTAGAGAGGCTATAAAGGCTGGAAAAGAGATTGCTATTGAAGAAAAATCTAGGCATAAGAGTGCAACTGGCATTACAAATCTTTTAATACCACAAATACTTAAGGATTTTAATGATTTTAATGTAGAAGAGTTTTTCTCGTTAGTTGAATCTAATTTAAGAACTATATTTAATATAATAGAAACTAAAGATATTTCATTAATTACTAATGATTTAGAGCCGCTTAGAAAAAATTTAACTGAGGTTGTCAAAGATTTATCCCTTAATAATATATCAATTAGATATGATGATGTGATATTTCATAAACATGCACTTAGAAATTATGTAAAGAATAAGGGTATAGCAACTTTAACTATATCTTCTTCACTAGAATATTATTATTATTATGAAAAAGATGGTAAGTGTAAACATGATAGTAGTATAAAGAAACAGACTAGATACTTATCAATATTTGCTTATGTGTATGATAAAGAAAAGGCAAAGACGAACTTAAATGTGATTGGATTAAATTGTCCAAACTGCGGTGCTCCATTAAGTGGTTTCATGCAGACTACATGTAATTTTTGTGGAACACATACAATAGAGTTAGACCTGAAGAGTTGGAAATTTATTTCATATAAAGAAGATTAGTAGAAAGAAGGAAAAAATATGGGATTTATTAAAATAATAGGTGATTCAATTGGAAGTCAATTAAAAGATCAATATAGAGAAGTCATTAGATATGATCAAAATGATGATGATATATTGGTTAAAAAGATAACTACTGATAATGGAGTTATAACAAATGAAAGTAGATTGTTTGTACAAGTTGGTCAATGTGCTATATATACAGATAATGGTGCGATTAAGGATATAATATCTGAACCAGGTATGTATTTTATGGATACATCTGCTCCTAGTACATTTCAAACTAATATTTTTAAAGGAATTGGTCAAACATTTTTAGAGTCAATGAAAAGAATAGCATATGAAGGAAATGCTATTACTGCACAGGCAGTTTATTTTGTTAATTTAACTGAGAAAAAAGGTTTTGCATTTGGAACTAGTTCACCAATAATGTTTAGTGACCCAGTATGGGGACCTATGGAGATAAGAGCACATGGTTATTATTCTGTTATAGTTAATAATCCAGTTAATTTATTAACTAATTATGCTGGTGTTAAAAATGAAGTAAGATTTAGTGAATTATCTAGTATGGTTGATGGTTATGTGGTATCTGGTTTAGCCGCAGCATTAGGAAATTTAGGTGTTTCTTTTGAAGTTGTTCCATCTAAGCAATTAGAACTTGCAAGGGCATTAAATGATGCGATAGATGAAGATATAGCAAGTTATGGTATTGAGATTGCGAAAGTTACATTACAACCTTTAAGTGTACCAGAAGAAATTCAAAAATCTATGAGGGAAAGAGCAGCAATCAAATTGAAAGCATCTGCTGTTGACCAAAATCAAGCAAATATATACACTCAATTAAATACTGCTGAGGCTATAAAAGATATGGCAAATAATGAAAATGGTGGTAATGGCGCAACTATTATGGGAATGGGACTTGGTTCAATGATGGGAGGAATGGCTGGAAACACAATTAATAACTCTTATCAACAACAAGTACAACAACCTGCAGCAGCGGTTGTACAACCAGCAACTAATGGTATAAAATGTAGTAAATGTGGTAATGTTTCAAACGGAAAATTTTGCTCAGAATGTGGGACACCGCTATCTAATGGTCCAAAGGTTTGTCCAAAGTGTAATAAAGAATTACCAGATTATGCAAAATTCTGTTCAGAATGTGGCACACAATTATAGGTATTAGTATGAAAAAATTAGGTAGGATATTTTTAAGTTTATGTGCATTATTTTTGTTATCTGGATGTGTTAAATATAATGTTTCAATGGGAATAGATAAAGATAAGCATATGGATTTACAGATAATTGTTGCATTTGATGAAGAAACATTTAAACAAATGATGAATGAAATGGATAAGGATTATGATGAAGAATCTTTATCTTCAATGTTTGATATGTCTGAAGGAAAAAGTGTATTTAAGAAGCGCGGATATGAAGTAGAAGATTATTCTGAAGGTAATTATAATGGTATAATTGCAAATTTGAAAATTGATAATATTGATAATGTATCAGTTAATGAAGATTTACAAGTAGTTCTTTCTGATTTATTAAATGAGGAATTTGATGATAGTAAGTTTTTTAAAGTAGAAAAGAAGTCTGATAAAAATATTTATACTGCTCACTTTATATATGAGGCTGATGATTCGGATGATGATACAATGGATAATATTCCAGGCTTAGATTTAAAATACACAGTTAAATTACCTTATAAAGTTATATCTGATAATGCTCATTCTAAAAGAAGTAATGAACTAACTTGGAATGTAAGTATGGATAAACAAACTGATATTAAGTACAGTTTTGAAATTCCAAATGATGATAGTAAAGAAGTTGCCTCTACTGAAGATAATAGTGAAAATGCTTTCATCGGATTTATATCTAATAATATTATGATTATAGGTATAGTAGCATTAGTATTGGTTATTATTATAGTAGTAATTATAGTACTAGTCTCAAAAGGTAAAAAGAAAAATAATAATAAACAAATTAATACTGTTATTAATAAGGGATTAGTATCTGATAAAACAGATGTAGTAGTTAATCAGGAAAATCCAAATATTAGTAGTATGCCTGAAGTTATTAGTGATGAAGAAATTAAATTAGAAGATACTAATAATGAAGTTTTAAGCGATGAGAATATTGATGGGAGTGTTTCTAATAATCAAACAGATGAAATCGTTAGTAATGAACAAGTATTTATTAATACTGAATTAGAGGTGCAACATGATGAGAAACATAATGAAGTAAGAGTATGTAAAAATTGTGGTGTAGAAGTTCAAAATGATCAAAAATTCTGTATGAGTTGTGGAAATAAATTGGATTAATATAAGTAAAGTGATATGTTAAATACATATCATTTTTTTTAGTTTATAATGTTATACTCCAAACAAAATAAAACATATGTGATATTCTAAATGTATAAGGAGTGATAAATAATGGATTATGGAACGATAGAAGAATTAATAGAAGAAGCAGAATTTGAACTTGGATTAAAAGTAGGTCAAACAAGAGAGGATAAAAACTATGTGTTAGAAAATTACAAAGATTTAAAGTTAAATTACGCAGAAAAACTTAATAAGTTTAAAAAAGGAACTAAATCGCGTAGATATGCGCAGTATGAATTAGATATTCAGTTAGATATGTACGAGGGAAAAGTATCTTCAGATGATTGTAGTATATATAGTGATATGTTTCATCATTTAACATATTATTATGCAAATAAAGATGATGAGATTAATGCAAGAAGGGCTCTACAACAAATTGATTCTAAACTTTTACAATTAAAATCAGAGGGAATATATAATGGTAAATTGTTAAGTGATCCTACTGAAATAGAAAGAATAAGAGAGCAGTTATCTAAAGAAAAGAGTAATATTGAACAAAGAATAACTGAAGCATTGGAATATCAAAATGAGTGGTTAAGTTCGCTAGCAATATCAACACTAGTATTAGCGAATAAAAATCCAAAATATAGTGAATTTGACTATGAATATTTTAGCAGTGATAATCCTAAATTATCTAGTAATATAGAAGAAATAGGTAAGATGTTAGAGCAAGATGCTATTGATTTAGAGAATAAAAAAGAATATTCAGATAATAAAAAAAGATATGAAGAGATACAAGAAGAAATGCAAAAAATAGAGTTTAGATTATCCAATGAAGCAGATCAATTAAATAAAGGGCAAATATTCTTATTAAAGCGGAAATATAAAGATTTATATAAAGAAATAGTAAGTATATATAATTTTACGCCAATAACTTTTATATCAGAAGAAAGGGAAAATACTTCTACTATAAAAAAGGAAGGTCAAAAAGAGGAACAAAAATCAAATACTTCCAATGTAAAAAAAGAAGAAGAGAAAAGTTATTCTAGGTTAGTAGCAGCACAAAATGAGTCAAAAAGAAGATTAAAAATTAAGAGTATTAGTAATATATTATCTAGTGAAAATTTAAAGAAAAAGGCTATGGCCATTATTTCTGGAATATGTCTTGCAGGTTTGGCAGCAGCAATTCATTTTTCTGGAATTGATCCAAATGAGGCCGTTGCAATGGAGATTCAATCATTAAATTCATTTGATGCTTGTAAGGAATATTTATCCATGATTACACCTGCAATGTATGGTACTTTGGTAACAAGTGCTTTAAGTATATCTAGTTATATTAAGCATAAAAAAAATTATGATAAAGCAAATAAAGACTTCTATGATATGATGGACAATAGGCCAGAGGATTATTTGGATATTGTTGAATCGCAGGCTAAAGTTATGTAGGAGGATAATAATGTTTGAAAAAGGTAAAATATTAGATTTAGAAGATGATAATCAGTACTGTGTAGTTGATACATTTAATGATAATGGTACTACTTATGTATATTTAGTAGACATAAATAATAATTCTAATATTATTTATGGTAAATTAGATAAAGATGAAATAGTTGAATTAGATAATCCTAATGAATTAGAAAGAGTAATAAAAATAGTTAATGATGATTTACATAATAATTAGAATTTATATTAATAATAAAGGGTTAAAAAATATAATTTTTTAAAATATACAGTTTTTATAAAATAAAATATATGTAATAACAAAAATAAAAGATATGACTAATAAAAAATAAA
>CAOKET010000027.1 GCA_948467605.1 uncultured Mycoplasmatota bacterium
GACTCTCATATTTATTTGTTATACTTGGATATAATAATGTATCTCCACAACTATCTCCTTTTTCTATATCCGTTACTTTTATTTTACTATACTCTTTATTACATATTTTATATTCTTTATCTGTTACATATAATATATAATTATAATTACCTTCTATATTGGTTATTACTATTTTTCCTTCTATATTAGTAGTACTATCCATTGGTATATCAACTATATCTATCATTATTGATTTACCATTATCAGGTAAGTTTATATTACTACTATTATCTATAGAATCTAATAATGCTTCTTTTTTTAGTCCATCTATATATAATAATGCTTGATTCTTAAAATTATTTTTCTTTGCTTTATCTAATACTCCTAATATAGTTGGTATAGATATTATTAATATTATTGCTAGTATTGCAATTACTGTTAATAATTCTATTAGGGTAAATCCTTTACTACTTTTCATACATCCTCCTACTATAATTAAATTATACAGTTCATAATATTATATTTCAACACACATTTAAACTCATTTACACTTATTTTATCTAGTAATTACCTATTATATTTAAGTTTTAAGCATAAAAAAATTACAAATTTATTCTTTGTAACTTTTTATACTTTATAATATTATTTATTCTACTACTTCATATATTAACTTAACTTCTGCTTTATTCTTCTTTTCACTTATTTCAAAACAATTCTCTAATATCTCATCATAATTAGTTATTTCTATATTATTATTTTCAGCATCACTATTTATATAAACATCTAATAATTTTTCTCCTACTTCAACAAAATCGCCTAATTTTTTATTTAATACTATTCCAGTCTTATAGTCTATCTTTTCTTTACTTCTTATATCTACTATAAAATCTGCCAATTTTCTAGCATCTATATTTGTAATATAACCTGAAAATTTAGAATTAAATGATTTTATATTAGTAGATAATTCAATATAATTTAAATTACCTCCTTGATAACTTACAAACTCTTTAAATTTTTCTAAAGCACGACCACTTTCTAATGCCTCTTTTGCTTCTAAATAAGCCTCTTCTCTACTTACGCCCTTACCAGTTGAAATCATAAGTGTTGCAAGTTCTAAGGAAATAGATTTTAAATCCTCTGTACCACTTCCATCTAAAACCTGCATTGCTTCAACTACTTCCAATATATTACCTATACTTCTTCCTAAAGGATAATCCATATTTGTAAGTAAACAAACTACTTTACGATCAAATTTTTTACCAATCTCAATCATTATATTAGATAGTTCACGTGCTTCATCTAAATCTTTAACAAGAGCGCCCTTTCCAACTTTAACATCAATTACAATGTTTTTAGCACCTGATGCAATTTTTTTAGACATTATACTAGATGCGATTAATGGAAGAGAATCAGTTGTACCAGTTATGCTTCTTAAAGCATATATTCTTTTATCAGCAGGTACCATATTTAAAGTTTGGCTTATTATACCCATACCTATTTCATTTATCTGTTCTATAAAATAATCAATACTCATAGATGTCCTAAATCCAGGAATAGACTCTAACTTATCAATTGTTCCTCCTGTATGTCCTAAACTTCTTCCACTCATCTTTGGAACCTTTATACCACAACTTGCTACTATTGGAAGTAATATTAAACTAATTTTATCTCCAACACCACCAGTTGAATGCTTATCAACAGTAATACCATCTATTTTACTTAAATCAATAACACTTCCACTATTTATCATAACATCAGTTAAATAATACGTTTCCTCATCATTCATACCCTTAAAACAGATAGCCATTAACAAACTTGACATCTGCGAATCAAGAATGGTTTTATCTAAAAATCCATTTATGGCAAAAGATATCTCATCTTTAGTTAATGCATTACCGCCCTTTTTTTTCTCAATAATATTTACTATATTCATGTTTATAACACCTCTATTTTGAATTTATAATCAACATATCCATCATAATAAAACGCCTTATGTAATTTACAATATAATGAAACTCTATAAACCCCTGGTTCTGTTAAAAACTTAGTTATATCACTACTATATTTTCCTTCATAAACTACGCTTAGTTCACTACCCTCATAAACAATATACATACTAGTAATATCATATTTCATCTTATCAATATTGATAGTAGCAGAATTACCTAACATAACTTTTGAAGGAGTTATATTATTAATATAATTTGATTGTCTTCCCTCTTTAGTAAAATCATATATAAATGGTATTAATGTAGTCTTATATTTATAATTTGTATCATAAATAATATCTTTATCATTAAACTTTATACTTGGATACTCTACCTCAATTTCATTTATCATCCAATAAAATACCATCAAAACAACTATAAATGGTAAATATATAAAGAAAGTCTTCCAAATACCGTTCATATTATCACCTATATTACCAATTATAGCACACATACTAAAAAATAAAAAGTACAAAAAAAGAATTTACTGTTAATTAAATTCCCTTATTTAATAATTTGCTTTAATTTATATTTAGCATATTCTGACATAGGCTGACCATAACATCCATTTATTTCCTGCTCTAGTTCTAATAGAAAGTCTGATCTATGAGAAGCCTTTTTAATCCAACGATATAATTCCTTCAATTGTTGTTTTTCTAAATTATCAACACTTCTCATTGTAAAATATAATACTTTTGCTAATACATAATAAAACTTATCTCTATTAGAAATTTCAATATTTGAATTACCATTCTCTAAAATTACATACTTATCTATATCACATAAGTTAATAAAATTTTGCGAACAAATTATGCTAGTAGGATTAATATCCTTAGCCAAAACATTATTTTTAGTTAAATTATTAAAGTCCTCTTTAAGCAAATTTGAAGATTCTAAAAATTCACCACAAGTAAAATCACCTATATTCTTTTCTAATATAGTTACATCTTCAACATATCTCATTACATATCCTGAAAAAAAACCATTATAATCAAATAGAATATCTATAGGTTGAGTAATTCTTTTTAAATCTAATTTATCTTTAAAATAAACTGCCTTTTTAAAAGTCATTAATCCCTTTTGACTTCTATAGTTCATATCGTACTTTATTATTTTTAAAACAAGATTACCATACTTATAAACAATTCCATCATATCCTGAACCAATTTTTTCTAAGCCATCAATTGAAATGCCAGAAGTTAAATTATTTTGAAAATATACAGTTTTTATTGTATTATTATAACCCATTTTTATTCCCACCTTAGTTGAAATCATAATATTTAAGTAAACTTTTTGAAACAATGCCAACTATTATACCAGTTGGTATAGAAAATATCAATAAATATGGTAAATAAATAAATACACTATTAACCTTAAGAAGAAAATATGAGGTAAATATCTGTGCTAGATTGTGTGATAATGCACCACAAACGCTAATACCTACTATGGAAAATATTTTTATTTTTTTAAGTAAATACATTACTACAACACTTACAAAAGCACCTGATAAACTAAAGAAAAATGGATAGTTAAAAAGTCCCGTTCTAAGAAGTCCTATTACAAAAACCCTTATTATTGATATTAAAATGGCTTCCTTTAACCCATATGTATATAATGTAAATATAATTACTATATTAGCAAGTCCAATTTTTAAACCAGGAATACTCCCATCAAATAACGGCAAAAAAGATTCAATTATCCCAAGTACAATTGAAATAGATAGTAACATTGACATTCTAGTAAGTTTTTTTGTATCCATTATTTTACAACACCATCAAGTTCTTGATCCTTTCCTTCTATTTTTATTATTATTTTATTTGGTAGACACACTATTGTCTGTGTAGTACTATCTATGAATCCTTGTTTTGAGCATAAATGTCTAGGTGAATTTTCCCTATCAACTCGTATTTTATTGTCTTTAACTTCAATTAATACTTCTCCATTATATCCATTAACTTTATAATTACCATCCTTACTTAAATCTATTTTTAGTATTAAATCATCTTCATAATATACTTTTGCAAAAGAACCAGTTTTTTTAAATATATTTATGAAAATTATAGATAAAGTAACTATTACAAATATTACTACTATAAGTTTAATATCATTCTTATTCATAATTACTAAACCCACTTGATGTATATATTTTACCATCTAATCCATACCATATTGCTTCTATATTTGAGTTGCTATTTACAAAATTTATTCCATCACTAATTGGTATCATAAATAAATAAGTAGAGAAAAAATCAGCATATGCACTATCTTCCATTATAACAGTAACACTCTTCATATAATTAGATGGGTATAATGTATCTGGATCAATTATATGACTATAATCTACACCTTCCCATGTATAAAATCTCTCATAACCACCACTAGTTACAACTGAACGATTTGAAACATTTACTATTTTATATATATTATTTTTATCAACTGGATCTTGTATACCTATTTTATATGGATTACTACTATATTTTTTACCTACTTTTATATTTCCACCTGCTGATATTATATACTTATCAAAACCATTACTCTCTAATAATTCACCTGCTAATTGTGTTACATACCCCTTTGCAATACACCCTAAGTCTAGTTTTACATCTGATAATTTAATAATATTGCCATCATTAAGAATGATATCACTTTCTGATATACTTGAAATACCATTTAATTCCTCATAACTAGGTATACCAGAAGCACTATCTCTATATTTCTTCCACACATCTATCAAATTTCCCATTGCAATATTGACCTTATCATACTTCTTAGAAAACTCTAAAGAAAAATTGATTAAATCATAAAGTTTATAATCTAATTTTACTTCTTCACCAACATTTAAAATATTATTAATATAATATATATTCTTAGTATCATCATAACTATTATATCTATCAGTTAAAATATTATATTCATTATATAATTCTTCTATTTTTTCTAAAATGTCAGAAGCATCTTTTTCACTATATACTTTTATATTTATGACAGTATCCATTACATATATATTTTTCTCATAGATATCATTATCTTTACTACATCCACATAAAATTATTAAAACAAAAAAAATAATTATAAGTTTTTTCATATCAACACCACTTATAATTATATATTAATTAACACTAAAACTCAATATTTACTAGTATTACGTCGTCTCCTATTTTAACTATTTGATCCCATATAATTTCAAGTTCATCTTTAGATGAAAAAAACTTTCTAAACATTCTATTTGGTTCAACAATTAACTTCATCATTTTACCATCATTTCCATCTATTTTAGCGTCTATTATATTTCCAACCTTTTTACCATCATAAACATTTATAACATCCTTAATTTGAAGTTCACTTAAGCGCATAATATCACCACTTAATTATATAAAAAAAGAGTACTATTAATTACCCTTTTTTAATAATTTTAAACATTTAAATGCTTGGAAACATGATATTGAAATTCCAAAAATCATAACGCTCAAGGTAAATACTGTCTTTTGTAAATAATAATAACAAAATGTTGATACCATCATACAAAGTAATGATATTAAAAAAGTAATTACAGTATTTTTATTAATATTATACCCCCATAACTTCATTTAAAAAGCCCCCTTCCTTTTTAAATATTAGAGTATAATAACATATTAAGTGTTTACTGTCAATAAAAATATCAAAATTTTATTTAACCAGGAAATGAAAACATAATACGAATATAATTGCTATAAAAAATCCTAAATATTTATACTTTTTTACATTATATTTTTCCATAAGTGGATATATCTCATCTATTACCATATGAAGCATTAAACCACAAACAAGTGCTAAAATGATACCCATAAACGTATTACTAACCAAATTTGTTAAAAAAGCCCAAGCAATTATCGCTCCTATTGGTTCGGCAAATCCCGATATTAATGTATATAAAAATCCTTTAAACTTACTCCCAGTTGAAAAATATATAGGCATAGATATCATTATTCCTTCTGGTATATTATGCATTGCTATAACAAGACACATCATAATTCCAAAAGATAAATTATCATAACTAGTAATAAAAGTAATTATACCCTCTGGTATATTATGTAACATAAGTACTAAAAAAGACATAATACCTACCCTATATAAATTCTTATCATACTTTTCAGTCTTAATATTTATCTTATTTATACATTTTCCAATATATATACCTATTATTATAAACAAAATAGTCATTATAAAAGAATGAGTACAATTAGCCATAACTAGATACTTATAACAACTAGGAGCAAGATCAAAAACACATATAAATAAAATAATAACAAAAGAAAATGGTAATGTAAAAGATAATGCAGAAAGTTTACTATTCTTATTTATTACCATAAATATACTACCAATCATAGTTGAAAAACCTGCAATACAAGATAAAACACATGCTAAAAATTGTCCATTCATAAATCCTCCACTATTAAAATTTATTCAATTAGTTAATATTTTAATAGTGTTTATTTATATTAACAAAACTAAAAAACTAAATTTGAAAAATATAATGATGTTTTTGAAGAAAAACCTAAAAGAAAACTACCTAATTGCGTATATTTGATAGTTTTTATTTTAGTATATTTATGTTATTAACAATTAATTGATACTTCTCATATCTTCTTTCAACTTTAGATGAAACTAGTAAAATATTACCTTTCTTAATATCCGGATATTTCTCATAAACTTTTGGAAATATTGTAAGGTCAACACTATCTTCCTCGTCACTAAGTTTTACAAAAGCCATTTTTTGATTATTTTTAGTTATTACTTCTTTTACATTATCTATAATTCCAACAACTAATATATTTTTATCAAGATATTTTTTTATATCTTTTATATTTATATATTTATCACTTTTATATTTTAAAACAGGATGATTACCAAGATAAAAGCCAAATACGTTTAACTCTTTTTCAAGTAGTTCTTCCTCAATATATTCTTGTACTTCATCAATTATAGGTTCATCTACAAACTCCTTATTAATTTCCTTTATAAGATTAGCATAATTTATTACCAAATCTAAATTTAACAATAATGTTTTTCTATTATAACCAAAACCATCTAAAGAACCAGAATCTATTAAATTTTCAATCACTTTTCTATCAACTATACTACTATAACATCTAGATACAAAATCATTATAAGAAGTAAATACACCCAAATTCCTTTCATTAATAATATAATTAGCAACATTAGTACCTATATTTTTTATACCAGTTAGTGGATAAATTATATTATTATCCTTAACTATAAATCTATCCCCACTTATATTTATATTTGGTTTTACAACATTTATATTGTGTTTTTTACATTCATATATATAATCTTTTATCTTAGAAGATGCATTATTAAGAAGTTCAAGATAAAAATATTTCGGATAATTAGCCTTTATATAAGCCATTTTAAAAGCGACTATTGAATATGCCACAGCATGTGCACGGTTAAAACCATATGATGAAAATCTTAAAATACTATCAAATACCTCTAAAGCCTTCTCCTTACTATAGCCATTATTTATGCACCCATTAATAAATTTAGGTTTTTCTTGCTCTAAAACATCATGTTTTTTCTTACTCATGGCACTTCTTAGTATATCCGCTTCGCCTAAGGAATAACCAGCCATTTTACTTGCTATTTGAAGTATTTGTTCCTGATATACAATTATTCCATAAGTTGATTTTAATATTGGTTCTAATGAATCATCTATATATTCAACCTTTGCACCATTTTTCAGTGAAATATATTTGTCAATAAATATAGAAGGACCTGGTCTAAATAATGCATTAGCGCATATTATATCCTCTATAGAGTCAGATTTAAGTTTCCTTAAGAAATTCTTCATACCATCTGATTCAAATTGAAATATACCTAATGTATCCCCACTTTTAAATAACTCAATAGTTTTACTATCATAAAGAGGAATCATATTAAAATTAAAGTTTGGATTATCATTATTTCTTATATGATCAATAAGTCTTCTTATCAAAGTCAAATTTGTTATACCAAGAAAATCCATCTTTAAAAGTCCCATACTCTCTAAATAATTAGCAGAATACCCAGTTATATAAGAATCTTCATGCTTAATTAGAGGCATTAATGTATCTATATCAACACTACTTATTATTACTCCAGATGCATGAACACTTTTTTGCCTTTTTATTCCCTCTATGTTACTTGCAATATCATATATTTGATATAAATTGTTTATTTTAATATAATTATAAAACTCTTTATTTGATGTATAAAGTTCACTTAAAAGTACCTTTTGACTAGTTACAAAATTAGTAAGTCCCTCAATTAATTTTATTGGAGTATCAAATACCCTACCAATATCTCTAATGGCAGCTTTTGCCCCCATTGTCTGATAAGTAACAATTCCAGCAACGCGAAGTTTACCATACTTTGATATACAATATCTAATTACATCATCCCTTTTTTCATCCTCAAAATCAACATCAATATCAGGCATAGTAATTCTACCTGGATTTAAAAATCTTTCAAATAATAAATTATATTTAATTGGATCAATATCAATTATACCAAGGCAATAAGAAACCAAACTTGATGCCGCACTTCCCCTACCAGGTCCAACTAAAATACCTGAAGTTTTAGCATATTTAATATAATCCCACACTATTAAAAAATAATTTGTAAATCCCATTCTTTTTATTACATCAAGTTCATAGTTTAATCTATTTACATATTCATCTGTAACATTACCATTTAATCTCTTATGTAACCCTTTATATGCCATATCAGTTAAATACTTATCCATATCATAATCTTCATTATATATAGGTAATAAATTCTTATCAAAAGAAAATACAACATTACATGAATCACATATATTATTCATATTATTTAAGTCACTTATAGGTATATTTATTGATTTAAGCAGACAGTTAGATTCTAGTGGATTCTCATATTCATTAATTTTCTTCTGATTTTTAATTAAACTTAAATACCCTAAATACTTAGAATCTTCTTTATTTAAATATAAAACCTCTTGAACAAATACTAACATATTAGTATATTCTTCAAACTTTTTTCTTTCTTGTATATTTATATATCCTAAATATGTATCTTTATATATAGACTTAATTTCATTATATTTTAAATAATTACTACCGACTAATATTGCTATTACATTATCTGATTGTACTAAATCAGATAATACTAAATTTCTTTCTGATTTTAAAGTAACTAATTTAATTAAAACTTTATAACCATCATTGTTTTTAGCATATAATAACACATTAAAATCATCTACTTCTAAATCAACACCAATAATAGGTTTAATATTATTACTAATACATTCATTATAAAATTCTAAACATGAAGACATGCTGTTAATATCTGTAATCGCAACAGAACTAATATTATATTCTATACACTTTTCTACTAATTTTTTAACAGTTACTAAACTAGTTAAAAATGAATAATCAGTTTTAACATTAAGTGGTATATAATTCATATTAGTTACCTCCACATTAATTGTAACAATAACGTATAAAAAAGTAAATAAAAAGCTAGGTAATTAAAACTTTAAACTACCTAGTATATATTTATTTAATATTAGATTTGTTTGTTACTATTACTGGTCTTGCCCCATAACTAGTATTAGTTCCACCTGCATAATAAAATGCAAGTGTACTATTTGTATTAACATAAAATACACTTAATACATCTGATTTTATAGTCATTGTCCAATATGAGGTAAAATATAACCACTCTGGTACATTTGCATAGTTAGTTTTTAGATTCCCTGTTATTGATAAACTGCAATTATTATTAGAATCATTCGCATTTATTATATTGCATATCTCATCTACTGTTATTAATCTTATAGAGTTTATAGAGGTTCCTCCATTAGAAGTCAAACTGTTATTTATATATGTTTTTACATTGTTATCTAAAAGTTTCTTTATTGTTGAATCTTCACGAACTGTACTTCCATTTGCTGCATACATATTACATCCAAATCGCGGATTAGTACAATATGAATTATTTTCTGGTAACCTAGCATTTGCTTCATCAAATACAATTACATATTCACTTTGTTCTGTTGTCCAGCCTGATGCATCATTCTTTATATTAGAAGATGCAAATAAAGTTACTGTGTCATTACTTGTTTCACTATTTTCTATTACATACCATTTACTTCCATCTTTTAATGTAACAGAGTCTCCTATATTATATGCTTGATATGTTGGCGTTGGAGGAACTGTCCCATCATTCTTATCTATATCTCCTGTTGTTAGGCTCTTTGCCTCTACTTCTTTATTTACTTTATAATCATCATTATTTATTCCTACTAAGTAATATTTATATGTTCCATTATCATTTTCTATTCTTATACTTCCCTTTAAGTCTGTATTTGTATCCATTGGTATATCGGCTACATTAACTAGAGTAGATTCTCCTTCACTAGGCAATGTTATATTCATGTGTGCTTGATTAATTGAATTTAAAGCAACTTGTTGTTTTAGGCTCTCTATATATAATAATACTTGATTCTTAAAATTATTTTTCTTTGCTTTATCTAATACTCCTAATATTGTTGGTGCTGCTATTAATAGTATTATTGCTAGTATTGCTATTACTGTTAATAGTTCTATTAGTGTAAATCCTTTATTCTTTTTCATACATCCTCCTACTATAACTAAATTATACAGTTCATAATATTATATTTCAACATATATCTATATCTATTTACACTTATTCTATCCAATATTTAATCAAACTATAATAAAAAACTACAAGTTTATTTTCTTGTAATTTTTATAAAATATTTAATCTATAAATCTAGTTAAAATTTCATTAGATAAATAAATATATTCTTCACTTATTTTTATATAAGTACCATCATCAACTAATTTATTTTCATCTAATAAATCATCTATCTTATATACATCTAATATATTGCAACCAAACCTTTTATAAAATTCACTCTTATTAACACCAGACAATTTTCTTAAACCTAATATCATTTGGTTTTCCATATCTATTTTTTTTGTAATCTTTTCTTCTTCTCTATTATATTTCATATCTAAATATGAAGTTAAACTTCTAGTATTAGAGTATCTCACACCATCTATAAATCCAGAGGCACCACAACCAAATCCATAGTATTCTTCATTGTTCCAATATGTAAGATTATGATTACTTTCATATCCCTTTTTACAATAATTGCTCACTTCATAATGAATATATCCATTTTGTTCCAATGTATTTTTAATATATTTATACATTTCCACTTCTTCATCTTCATCTATATTAGATATATTATTTATATATAATTTAGTATGCGGTTCAATTATAAGTGAATAACAAGATATATGAGGTATATCTAAAGATAAAAATAAATTTATATCTTTCTTTACATAATTTATATCAAATCTAGGTATTCCATATAATAAATCAATATTTATATTACTAAAATACTTCTTACATAAATTAATTATTGATATTATATCTACATTATTATTTCTATTTAAATAACTTAAAATATCTAAGTTAAAACTTTGAATACCTATACTAATTCTATTTACATTATTACTTTTAAATAATTTTAATTTTTCCTCATCTATTGAATCTATATTACATTCTATTGTATATTCACTAACACTAGATAAATCAATGAATTTACTTATAATAGAAAACATTTCTTCCAATTCAGAATAATTAAGACAACTTGGCGTTCCACCACCTATGTATATAGTACTTACCTTGTCATTTTTATAATATTGTTTAATTTCATATTCCAATGAGTCAAAATACTTTTTAACATTTTTACTTGAATAATATATTTTAGCAAAATCGCAATAGTTACAAATTCTATCACAAAATGGAATATGTATATAAAGTGCTTTCAACTTTTAAACCTAGCATAAAGTATTTTTTCGGTTTCTTCACCACATAAACTTTTAAGTTTATGTGCCTTTTCATAAATAGTCCTACAATCAGAATTTTTAAATTCTAATTGCTTAGATGATGATAAACTATCATACAATGGATTAATTATATGTATATAAAACATTCTAAGTTTGTACATACAATTTTTTCTTAGCTTCTTATCCTCAATACTATTAATTTGATCATCAGTCATGTGAATCCATTCCATAATAAATCCTCCTATTAAGAAAAAGTATATTATCCTTTTCTCACTTCATATACTTTTTGTAATGTTTCAACTAGTCTAGTTCTTGATTTTTGAAGTTCTCTTTTCCGAAGTTCTCTTTGCCTAAATACTTCACTAACTAACCTGTGACCTTCTTGTTTTTTTTGTGCTTCTTCTCTTAATTGAGTAAGGTATAATTTTTTAGGTTTATTAAGTTGGCTATCGGCATCAAAATCTGTACATAACAATATTTTTTTTAAAAGTGCATCAAATTCACAACAATTACTAGTTAGTCCAAACGTTGTATAATAACTACGTAATTTGCTTTTACGAATTCCTAAAATAGCACTTATTTCATCTTCAGTCTTTGACATTCCTAGTTTATACAAATTATTATAATATTCTACAAACTCCTCTTTTTCATAACGTTTTATATATTTACTCATAAAACCCCTTCTTTCTAAAAAATGTATAATATCATAAATTATAAAAATGTCAAATCCTTCTTGAATTAGTTACATTAGCACCCTTAACATTGCCAAGTTCTCTATTAGCATTTAACCAACTTTGTATATCTTCACGTATTTGCCCATCAAATACCTCATTTAAATAAGAAGAAGTTAGACAATCATATACATAATCTCTTGTTACCTTATCTTGATGAGATAATGATTCATTATAACAAGATGTTAGTTCATCTAAAGAACTACAATTCTTTGAAAAAATAATTTTATATAATTCCAATATAGTTTTATATTTTTCTTTTAATCTATCTTTATCACCATCATACTTCTTATTTCCAATAAATTTTCCACTTTTATCCTTTAGTGGAACGTTATTTAAAAATGAGTTTATTCCACCCTTTTTCCTACCATCTGCTTGATTTTTAATCATTTTTGATTGTAATTTTGAAAGTATTTCTGGAGTAAATATATCACTTATTAGAGGATCATTTAAATACCTTTGTATAGAAGACATTGATATACCAGTTTCCTCTGCTACTTGTTTTATAGTTATAGATGGATCTTTTAAATATGCAGTAACTACAGTTCTTATTCTTTCTTCTCTTACCATAAATATTACTCCTCATCCATAGATAATATTGATAAAAATGCTTCACTAGGAACTTCAACACTACCTAACATTTTCATCTTTTTCTTACCTTCTTTTTGTTTTTCCAATAACTTTCTTTTTCTTGAAACATCTCCACCATAACATTTAGCAAGTACATTCTTTCTCATAGCCTTTATATCACTTCTTGCTATTACTTTACTCCCAATAGAAGCCTGTATTGGAACCTCAAATTGTTGCCTAGGTATTATTTCCTTTAATTTTTCAACAATAGATTTACCCCTCTTATAAGCAAAATCCTTATGAACTATTAAACTTAAAGCATCAACTTCATCACCATTAAGTAGAATATCCATCTTTACTAAATCACTTACTTTATTTCCAATATATTCATAATCAAAAGATGCATATCCCTTCGTATTACTTTTTAACTTATCAAAGAAATCATATACAATCTCAGATAAAGGAAGTTCATACTTTACATTTACTCTTACCTTATCTACATATTCCATACCAACATAATTTCCGCGTTTTTCTTCACACAACTTCATTATTGCACCTACATATTCATTGGGTACAAATACATTAGAAATAATGTATGGTTCTTTTATATACTTAATTTTAACCCTTTCTGGCATTTTTACCGGACTATCTATAGTTATAATAGAATCATCTGTTAAAGTTATCTCATATACAACAGATGGACTAGTTAATATTACATCTATATTAAATTCTCTTTCTATTCTTGTTTTTATTATATCCATATGTAAAAGTCCTAAGAAACCACATCTAAATCCAAATCCTAAAGACTGGGAAGTTTCAGGTTCAAAAGCCAAAGAAGCATCATTTAATTTGAGTTTTTCTAATGCCTCTTTTAAGTGATCATACTTACTTGTTTCAACCGGATATATACCAGAGTAAACCATAGGTTTCATAGGCTTATAACCAGGCAATGCTTCAAGACATGGATTATTAAAATCAGTTATAGTATCTCCTACTTTTACATCATTTATACTTTTAATACTAGCCGCTATATAACCAACCTCACCAGATGATAAATAGTCCTTTTTCACATGCTTAGGATTAGAAGTCCCAAGTTCAACTACATCATATACTGCACCTGCTCCCATCATTTTAATTTTATCTCCTACTTTTACAGAACCATTTACTATTCTGACATTAGCAATTACACCCTTATAAGGGTCAAAAAAACTGTCAAATATTAAAGCCTGTAATTTATCAGAATTAGTTGTTGGATGTGGTACTACTTCAACTATTCTATCTAATAATTCAGAAACCCCATAACCTGTTTTACCACTTGCTAAAAGTATTTCATCTTCTTTAAAACCAAATGTATCCATAAGTTCTTGTTTTCTTCTTTCTGGTTCTGCATTTGGCAAATCTATTTTATTAATAACTGGTATTATAGTTAAGTTGGCATCAAGTGCTAAATACACATTTGCTAAAGTCTGGGCCTCTATTCCTTGAGCAGCATCTACTACTAAAATAGCCCCTTCACAAGCCGCCAAACTTCTAGATACCTCATATGAAAAATCAACATGACCTGGCGTATCTATTAAATGAAGTATATAATCCTTATATTTTAATTGAACCGCATTAAGTTTTATTGTAATACCTCTTTCTCTTTCCAAATCCATTGAATCAAGTAATTGTTCCTTCATTTCCCTTTTACTAATCGCACCAGTTATCTCCAAAATCCTATCTGCTAAAGTACTCTTACCATGATCTATATGAGCAATTATTGAAAAATTTCTTATTTTAGTTATATCCATAGAACCACATTCTTTCATAAAAAAACTTAAGTTAATATAACTTAAGTTTATCAAAAAAAGAATTATAAGTAAATATTATTTAATAACTTCATCAAATGCCTTAAATATACCACCTAATACCATTTTAGTATATTTTTCTATATTATTTGATAAATCCATACCTAATTTAGATACTGTATTATTATAATCATATTCTTCTTCTTTAACATAGTTTTTTAAATCAACTTCTTTTCCATCTTTAATATCTTGCTCAAATATTTCCATATTTTCTTTTGTAAGAACCATTTTTTCATGTTGTTTATAATCAAAATAACCAGTAAGCCCAACTATATATAAAACTAGAAAACATACAAACATTGTAATAAATCCACCAAGGAATATTTTCTTAGCCATTTTTATTCTCCTTTATATACTGCGCAAGCACTTTAGAAACAACTTCTAGTGTATTATTAACTTCTTCTATTGTATTATCAACACCGCCAACTTCTATCAACATAACTTTTGGGGAAAAATCCTGATTATAAACTCCATTTACATCTGGACCTTGTTTAGTTAAAACACCTTTACTTAGACCAGGTACTCTTTCATTAACCATAGAACTAAGTTTTTTAGCAAGTTCAAGATTTGGTTCATAAGTAGGATTTTCTAGCCCCACTAAAAACAATACTTTAGCATATGTAGCATTATCTGTCGTAAGTGTAGTTGATTTTCTTGGAACAGAATCTCTATGAACATCTATAAAATACTCCAAGGTAGGTTCTTCTAATATTTTAGCCTCCATTAATGATCTAGTTATTCTATAACTCCTAGAATATTTCCAACCCTTTTCTGAAAGTAACGCTGTTACATCACCATCTTCAACAATAGTTTTTATTCCCTCATCATTTAACTTTTCTCTTAATATATAAGAGGCCATCATTACATTTGGTGTCACATTATAAGCCTCTAAATTTTTAGCGCTATAATTTTCTAATTGATGCGTACTATAAAGATATACAATAGGACTACTAACCTCACTATCAAATGGATCCTCTATATACTGAGATATTTTTTTTAATTCTTCTAAACTACTTCCATCTTCCTCATCGCTTTCATCATCATCAACCAAAAATCTACTATTTAATATTGAAACTGGATTAGTAACATCTACATTAGTAAAATATGATAAAGTTTTATTAATAAAATTAAATTTTGAATATTTATATATTAAATTATGATTCGACTCAGAAAGCATATATTTTAAGAACTTCTCATTATCTAAATCTATATATTTATGTGATAAAAAAAACATAGTAATAGAATAACTTACATATATAAGAAACAAATATAAAAGATATTTTAACTTAAATCTAAATCTTATTCTTTTTTTACCAGTTCTAAATTTAGCCATATTTATCACCCATTATAAATATATACTAGTAAATAAATAAAATTTGTCGTAAACAAGAAAAAAAGCCAAAAAGGCTTTATTTTATATTAGATTTATTTGTAACTATTACTGGACGAGCACCATCAGTATTAACATAATTTGCAGGATTAGTATTTAAAATTGATGTTGTTTGTACACGATATACAGAATAAGTATTAGAAGTTGATGGAGTCATAGTCCAATATATCGTTGAATATAACCAATTAGGTACGTTTTTATATAAGTTTCTTAAGGTAACAGAATTTGTTGTTGGAGGTGTACAATTATTACTACTATTAGAGGCATTTATTATATTACAAATATCAGTAGTTGTTATTAATCTTATAGAGTCTATTGATGTTCCACCACTTGATGTTAAACTGTTATTTATATAGTTTGTTACACTTCCTTCTAGGAATGTCTTTATTGTAGAATCATCTGCTACTTTACCACTATTACTTCCATTTGTTACTGTCCAAAGACTCTTAGCGTATATATTGCATCCTTTAGCTGCTTCAACGCAATATGAATTTAACGAAGAATTTCTTGCATTTGCAACATCAAACGCTATTTTATATGAACTATATGATGTCGTCCATCCAGTTGCAGTATTATTTATATTAGAACTTGCAAATAATGTTAATGTTTGCTTACTACTAGTACTTCCTTCTATTACATACCATACACTTCCATCTTTTAGTGTTACTTGATCTCCTATTTCATATATATCCTTAGGCGCTACTGTTATAGTTTTACTTACATTTGCAGTTTTTCCTACACCTGTTGTTACTGTACAGTTTACTA
>CAOKET010000028.1 GCA_948467605.1 uncultured Mycoplasmatota bacterium
TTTACTTTATCTTCAAATTTTAATTTTGACATAATAAAACCTCGTTTCCTTTTTTGTCCAAGAAACGGGGTTCATATCACCTTAACTTCTTTTTTTGTTATCCTAATGCGACATCTAGAATCATCATTACTGAAAAACCAATAAGAGTAAATAATGCCATTAAATCTTTTCTTTTATTAGTTTGACTTTCTGGTATTAATTCTTGCACTACTACATAGATCATAGCACCTGCTGCAAATGCAAGTAGGTATGGTAGTAGCATTCTTACCTTTAGTACTAACAAAGCACCTAATACTCCAGATATTGGTTCAACTATTCCACTTAATTGTCCCCAGAAAAAGGCTTGTTTTCTAGAGAATCCCTCTCTTCTTAATGGTACACTTACTGCTGTTCCTTCAGGAAAGTTTTGAAGTCCGATTCCAAATGCAAGTAAACTTGCTGCACCTAAAGTTGCACCTTGCAAACTATATGCAAGTGAGCCGAATGCAACACCTACTGCCAAGCCCTCTGGTATATTGTGTAGTGTTATAGACACTATTAACATTAAACTTCTTTTAAAACTTTTTTCTTTTACTGTATTTCCTTTTAATCTTACACTTTTTTTATCAAAATACGAAAATACTTTATCCCCTAAGAATAGTAATGCTCCACCACCAAAGAAACCTATAAATGCCACTAACCAAGCAATTAGCCCTAAATTCTCCGCCATTTCTATAGCAGGTGATAATAATGACCAGAAAGAGGCCGCTATCATTACACCTGCTGCAAATCCTAACATCGCGTCCATTACATTCTTATTTACTTTTTTAAAGAAAAATACTAGTGCTGCACCTAATGCAGTTATTCCCCAAGTAAATATTGTTGCAACTAATGCCTGTAATATTGGGTTTAAATTGTTAAAAAAATCCATTGTTATCATCCCTTCATTGATAACTTATGAATTTATAAGTATTATGAATAGGCAATTTATGGACTTTTTTTACGAATTTTTTTAGATATATTCTCTAATATTGTTATTTTTGGGAATGCATTAAATATTCTTCTTGATAAAAATGATTTTTTTTCTAATACCTCTTTTACTTTTCTTGTTATTTCTTCTGTGTAATCTTTTCTTATATTATCTGCAGTTACTTTTATTTTACATATTATTTCTAGAGATACTATTACATCTGATATAAATAGTATTAATATTATCACTGCAATTACTGTAAATATTGTTTTTGGTATAAGTAAATATTTACTTAAAATAAATGGGTTTAATATATATATCAAGAACATTCCTAAGGCACCAAAAAGAACAGAGTTTGTTAAACATACTCTTCCGTTTAAATTAAATCTCATATGGCTATAATCCCACCATCTTACTTTAAATAGTTTTTCCATTATAAAACTTGTAAAATATTCAACTGTTGTACAAAGTACTATTGCCATTATAAATAATACCCATGGATCACTTTCATATTTACTAAAAAATATTAACATTAATATAGAAGAAAATCCATATATTGGACAGTACATCTTAAACACCTTTACTATATTAATATAATATCATTATTTTTATAACTTGTAAACTTATGTCACTTTTTCTTATATTTAAAATTTCATGTTTTTCTGCTTGTCCTAATATATTCTATTAGGAGGAACAATCATGGAAAAATATGAAACAGGACTTACAGATAAAGAAGTATTAATTAGTCGTGAAAAATATGGTAGTAATTCCATTTTTTCTGTTAAGAAAAACAGTTTTTTAAAACTATTACTTGAATCTTTAGGGGATCCAATTATAAAGATTCTACTTATTGCACTTGCTATTAAAACTGTATTTTTATTTAAGGATTTTGATTGGTATGAAACTATTGGTATAGTTATAGCGATTTTTTTGGCTTCTGTTATTTCATCTATTTCTGAATATGGAAGTGAGAAGGCCTTTGATAGATTACAAGAAGAAAGTGCTAAGATTAAAACCAAGGTTAAAAGAAATGGTGTTGTAACTGAAGTCGATATTGATGATGTTGTATGTAATGATGTTGTAGTACTTCAAACTGGGGATAGAATCCCTGCTGATGGTATAATTATAAAGGGAGAAATAAGTGTTGATGAATCCTCATTAAATGGGGAATCTCAAGAAGTTTATAAAGATGCGGTTAGTGATATAAATAATATAACTGATAAAAATACTGTATATCGTGGTACAGTTGTATATTCTAAAGAAGCATTAATGTTAGTATCTCGTGTTGGTAATGAGACTATGTATGGTAAACTTGCTAGTGAAATACAAGAGGCACAACCAGATAGTCCACTAAAATTACGTCTTAGAAATCTTGCTAAAGTAATTAGTAGATTAGGTTATATAGGCGCTATTTTAGTTGCATTTTCTTATCTTTTTTCTGTTATATTTATAGAAAATGGTTTTGATATAAATAAAATAAGTGCACTTATACATAATCCTCATTTATTGTCTGGGCATTTATTATATGCTTTAACTCTTAGTGTAACAATAATTGTTGTTGCAGTTCCAGAAGGTCTTCCAATGATGATTACTTTAGTATTATCTTCTAATATGAAAAGGATGCTTAAGAATAATGTTTTAGTAAGAAAATTAGTAGGTATTGAAACTGCTGGCAGTATAAATATTTTATTTACTGATAAAACTGGTACTTTAACTAAAGGTAAATTAGATGTTATTGGAGTATTTAATGGAGATTTAAAAGAGTATTCATCTGAGGCATCTCTTAAAAGTGATAAAGAATACTATAATTTAGTTAATATGTCTATTGCTAATAATACATCTAGTACAATAGATAAAAGTAATGATAAAATTATTGGAGGGAATATTACTGATAAAGCATTGTTAGAATTTTTGTCATTACACAATATTACTGTATTAGATAAAGTTTCTTCTATTCCATTTAACAGTAAGAATAAATACTCTAGTTGTATTGTAAGATATGGAAATAAAAGATTAAATCTTATAAAAGGTGCACCTGAGGTAATACTTCCATTTTGTACAAATTATTATGGATCTAATGGTGATAAAAAACTTCTTTTATCAAAGAAGAAAATAAACGATAAAATTAAGATGGCAACAGATAGAGGTATACGTGTAATAGTACTTGCTGTTAATGATAATCAGTTAAAACTTAATACTTTTAATGGGCTTACATTTGTTGGCGCTATTCTTATTAAAGATGATATTAGAAAAGAAGCAATTGAAGGAGTAAGAACAGTTAGTGAGGCGCATATTCAAACTGTTATGATTACAGGGGATAACGTAGACACTGCTCGTTCTATTGGTGAAGAGGTCGGAATATTAACAAATAAACATACTGATATTGTTCTTACATCTTCTGAATTAAATGAACTTACTGATGAACAAGTTAAATCAATTTTACCAAATTTAAGAATAGTTGCAAGAAGTCTTCCTACTGACAAAAGTAGATTAGTTAAACTTTCTCAAGAGGCAGGTCTTGTTGTTGGTATGACTGGGGATGGTGTTAATGATGCGCCTGCTTTAAAAAAGGCAGATGTTGGATTTGCTATGGGTAGTGGAACCGAGGTTGCAAAAGAAGCAAGTGATATAGTAATTTTGGATGATAATTTTTTATCTATATCTAAAGCATGTCTTTTTGGTAGAACAATTTTTAAATCTATTAGAAAATTTATAATATTTCAATTAACAGTAAATTTATGTGCTGTTAGTTTATCGATAATTGGTCCATTTATCGGTGTTGATACTCCCGTTACAGTAATACAGATGCTTTGGATTAATATGGTAATGGATACACTAGCGGGACTTGCATTTGCATTTGAAGCACCGTTACCAGAATATATGAAAGAGTATCCTAAAAAGAAGAATGAGAATATTTTAAATTCATATATGACTGGTGAAATATTGTTTACTGGTATTTATTCATCAATATTATGTGTATTATTCTTAAAAGTTCCATTTATAAGGGGATTCTTTAGGCCAGATATTAATGATGCATATATATTAACCGCATTCTTTGGACTATTTATATTTATTGGAATATTTAACTGTTTTAATGCCAGAACTAGTAGGCTTAATTTATTTGCTAATATATTAGAAAACAAAGTATTTCTTATAATAATTGCTTTTGTATTTTGTGTACAATTATTATTAATTTATTTTGGTGGAAGTTTATTTAGAACTACTGGATTAACTCTTAAGGAGTTGGAAATAATGATTTTACTTGCTGCTACTGTAATTCCTATTGATTTTATAAGAAAAATGTATTTAAAAAGAAAAGGGGCTATACAAAGTGTATAGTTCTTTATTGCATTTTTAAATAATATAGTTTATTATATTTTTGGATGTGATCTTATGAAAGTTTTATTACATATATGTTGTGCACCATGTAGTGTAGCATGTATAGAAAAATTAAGAAGTGATAATATAGATATTTTAGGTTATTGGTATAATCCAAATATTCACCCATATACAGAATATAAAGCAAGAAGAGATACTTTAGTAGAATATTCTAAAAAAATTAATCTTGATGTTATTTATAATGATTATTACGGTTTAAGGAGTTTTTGTAGTAATGTTATTAAAACGATTGATAATAGATGTGGTTATTGTTACTATTGTAGGTTAGATGATGTTGCTAAGAAAGCTAAAGAATTAGGATTAGAGTATTTTTCTACAACTTTACTTATAAGTCCATATCAAAATCACGAATTATTAATAAAAACTGGAAATGAGATTGCTAAAAAATATGGTGTTAACTTTTATTATGATGATTTTAGACCATTATTTAGGGAAGGTCAGTCAAAAGCACGTGAACTTGGATTATACATGCAGAAATATTGTGGTTGTATATTTAGTGAGGAAGAACGTTATTCTAAACAGATTGAAAAAGATAAATTGAAATTTAATGAAAAAGAATATTCAAGTAATTAAAAATAAGGAGAAAAATTATGGATAAACATATGCACGCTATTATAATAATTAAAAATGAAAAAGGTGAATATTTACAATGTTATGATGAGAGATGGAATAGTTATTTATTTTCCTCACTTTCTAAGCATGCTATATGATCATCTATTCTCTTAATTAATGCATCTACATCTATATAAGTTCCCGAACTCTCATTTAAATTTGTTTCTAACGTATTGCATGTTAGATGCTCCATAACATATTTTTTTAAATCAAAGGTATATATACTATTCTTACTAATATGTGGATAATCTATAATGGAATCTTCTATAAATATAAAATCAAAATCTTTATCGATTATTTTATAACTATTACTTGTAATTATTTTTAAGGTTTCATCTAATATAGAAATACTATCACATAGTTTTCCAATATAACTACCATATTTTAAATATAATCTTTCTTTAGAATAGGTACTTAATATAAACTTAATACTCTTTTGATGACTTAATGTTAACATATCTATTATAGTATTTATTCTGCCATCAAAACTTAATTTTGTAAATTCTATATTTGCAGTTGATAAAATTATATTGAACTTATTAGTAAAATTATTATTAGATACTATTTTAAATAACTGTTCTATAAACATTACTGATATTTTATTAAAATAATCTACTTCTTCTTTTCCAATAAATATAACAGCTGTTTTTTTGTTTAGAACACTTGGTAATTCAAATGTTGTTTTATTTAATATATTAGATAAGTGTTCATCTAATACAATATCTTCAATAAAACGTCCCATGTATGATAATAAGTGTTCACTAATAGGTATAACATTAGATTTTGTGCTTTTCTTTATATCAAAATACTCCTCAATATGTCTTTTTGAACTTTTATTTATAAATTCTAACCCATTTTGGGTTATGGAATATATGCTGTTAAGATTTATTTCTTCTCCTTTTGCATCCTCGAATAATCCTAATGTAATAGAGGTAAATGCATCTACTACGTTAGTGTTATATGGATATAATATGGAACCTAGTTGTTGTAGGTAATCAATTGTTTGATTTAAATTACCATTTTTATATAATTGATATGGATACCATAATGGATTCCAACCTTCGCTTTTTTCCATATTTCTTAAATTAATTATTACAATATTATAATTATTTTCTTTTAGTTTTTTATAAAATCTATTTATATATTCTTCTTTATTATCTAGTATAAATAAATTTTCATTTCTACTAATTAATTCTTCAACAATTGGAAATATTATATTAGTTGTTTTTCCTGATGATGGATTACCTTCAACTATTAAATTTCTCTTTGAATTGGTCAAGTTACATAATACATCTTTTTCCATACTGACCCCTTATATTTTCATACCAGTGGTAATATTTTCTTCATCTTGTTTAGTATAAATAGATAATATTCTCTTTAACTCTTCTATAGATTTATCCTCTAATTTTCTCTTAGCATAGTCAATATCGTCCAACCTTTTACTCATATCTGTTCCACAGGGTGGAAATTCATCAGCATTTAGCATTCCCTCTATTATGTCAGCTATTATTTTTGATTTTTCATATGTTTCTACCATAGAATTGTTGGTATTCTGTTGTGTCCCACTAATAATACTTTTTGTTTGTAATTGTTGAATGGTATTATCTTTTTGAGGAGTGTAGCGCGATAGTATATATTCTAAAACTTTGATATCTTTGTCCATGAGTTTCCCTCTAGCGGTTATTAGATCTCGTTTTATAGCTTCAGCATCATTTTTTATCTCTTCTTTACTTATATTAAGTCCAGCACCCGAAAGTTCATCTGCTTTAAATACTGCCTCTATTATATTACTTACTAATTTTTCCTTTTTTGGTGGCTCTTCTTTCAAATCGTTATTTTTTTGTTGTTGATCTTGTGCACGAATTTGACTTTCATTTTCCTTACTTTCACTTTCTTTTTTTCCTATTATTTGATTACATTCATTATAGAACTGTTCAAGTTTTGATTTAATTTCTTGATAGGTTTGAATTGTATATAATACCCCTGTATATTGACTAGATAATTCTTTATATGTTCCATTAGTATAATCTTTATTTGTATCATATTTTACTGCTTTAAATCTATTTCTCAACTGTAAATATTCTGAATGTTTTGAATAATAGTTTTTAATCTCTAATTCTAAATTACTATTCTCTTGTATTAGTTTATCTATAGAATTAAATAACGAGTTAATATCAATTAGTATTTGATTTATTTTTGCTCTACATTCGCTAATTTTTTGTGGAAATTCTATTAATTCTTTTTTTATTTGTTCACTCTTTTCTTGTTCTTCTTTTTTTGCCGCTGCTTTTTCTGCTATTATTTTATTACATAAATTATAAAAGCTATCAATCTGTTGTAATATTTCATCATAATAATCAATTTCTTTTGATAATTTTTCCTTATTTAACTCTAAATTTTTTACTTGTGGATAATTTTGTTCATGTTTAATTATATCACTTTTTAATTTAGCATATTGTGTATATGCTTGCCTATATGTAAAATATAAAGCAGAATAAAGATCTTGGTCATTTTCTATTAATTTATCAATCAAGTCTATTTTACTTTGTAATTGCTGTTTCTTATTTTCTAATTTATTTTTTTCATCTAATTTTTTACGTTCTTCTAAATTCCTAATTTCTTGCTTTTTTATATTTTCTTGAAGAAGCATTTTATTTATTATTTCTTCATATTTAGAATCCATCTCAATGCCCGCTTTATTCATATCTGTTTTAATATTTTCATAGGTTGTTAAAGCAGAATGTGGTACTATAAAATTACCTGATTTAATTCCTTCATCGTATGATTTTTTTATTTGTCTAAAGCACATATCTGCTAATACTAATGAATATTCTCTCATTTCACTGTAAGGTGCTTGATAATTATAGTACATATCGTTTGAATAACCATTTCTCTCCAAGCTTCTATTTAATTCTTTTTCGTATTTAGGTAGTAATTTTTCTTCTATTTCTTGATATTTTGAATTGTCTTTAATTAATTCATACATACATTTTTGAATTATTTTTCGATTATCAAAATATGAAACATCATATGGATCATCAAACTCAGTTGCTGATATCTCATATAATTCAATAAATTTCTCGAAATCTTCATCTAATATATAATATATTAATGGTTCTACTCTTCCTAATTCTTTCTTTTTTTCACTAATTGTTATTAATTTAAGAGGATTTATTATTGATTGTGTTGTTTCCTCTACTTCTCTTATTAATCTTTCATAATCACTCATTTGCTATTTACCTCCATGTTATTTATATCATCATTTTGTTTAAAAGTAATTAAAATAATCCGATTTTATAATGTTGCAATTTGTGTGTGTAAAATACTTATAAAATCCTTACGAAATATAATTATATTTCTATATTGACTTGATTGGTAATATAAATATATATTTTAATAATTTTAAATAAGTGATAAGGTTATTCTATAGTAGGTGGTATAACATGAATAACAAAGAGATATTAAGGAATTTTGAATTTGCTAAGCAAAGAGCACAAAATGAAAATAGCATGGAAGCATATATAGATTTTATGTCAGAACTTGCATCAAAATGTGTAAGTGAAAAGGAAGGAAATATTAATGTAAATTCTTTAGATAATAGTAGTAGTGTATATAAAGAAAATGTATTAAACGATAATTTTTTAAATAGTGGCAATGACAACATTTGTAATACATATGATTACACTAATGTTATAGTTTCAGAAGAAGATATTAAAACCTTAATTAAATATGTTTTTGATGTATATGATTATTTTTTAGATTGTTCCAAAATTGATGATGGGAAAAATGAAGCAATTAAATATGAGTTTAGATATCATTCTTTTAAAAGAAGGTTTTTAGGAAGTTATGGTTCAATTCAAAAGGAAGGCAAAACTTATCAATTTAATAATTATGAGGCATTTTTAAATTTTTGTAGCACTAATGGATTAAAAAACATAGGGCGTATTTATATATGTTTAACTATTAATTTTGGTATTGGTTTAGTTCATGAATTAGTTAAATACGATAATAAATTAGATATTTCCATTAAACCATATAATATTAATTTTACTAGAAAATCTAATATAAACTATGATTACATTGATAAATTCGAACAAGAAATTAAAAAAATATTGGATACTTTTAAAAGAGTAGATACAATATTTTAGGAGGTATATATTGTGGTAAATAAAAATACATTAATTTGTAAAAATAGAATTATTACTCATGATAATCTAAATAATATTTTTAAAATGATAGATGAAAAATGCAAAGAATTAGACAAAATGTATCAAGATGAGTCTTCAAAAAACTCTGTTATTAATTATAATTATCAAGAGTGGACATATAAAAAACTGTATAAAAAACTTGTATGCAATATAGATTTTGATGATGATACTGGTATAAAGTTTGAGAAAATTTCTAATTTTATTGAAATATTTAACCAAAGAATCAATGATATAAAATATGTACATCTTAGTTTATATTTAAGTTATGAATATAAGAAGTTTGATATGACATATAAAAGTGTAACTAGTTATTTTTATATTGATATAAAACCAGATTTAATTAAATGTAATTTTGAAATAGATGATGAAGAAGTAGTTGTAAAAGAATTTTATAATTATATTGAATCTATATTTTTAAATGCACCTGAAAATTATGACAATATTATTAAAAAGTATAAGACTATATCTCTATTATCTGATCTAGCCATCAATTTTATACCTGCTTTTATTATTTCGATTATACTACTATTAAATGAAAATATACGTAGCATTGCACCAAATACATATGTTTTTTACCCTATGTGTTGTATTGTAATTTTAATTGTGATTAATAGTTTTATCTCACTAAGTGGGGTTAAAAGATTATACGATAAAATAATACCTAAAAAAAGTGCTGGCTTTTCAAATGGGAATAGGATATATAAGTATGATATGAAAAAGTTAGCAGATACTTGCTGTGTATTAATAGGTTCAAATGTTAATAACTTAGAGTATAGAGGTAAAATAAAACAAAGATATAATTTCCTAAAAAAACTATTTTTACTAGATTTATTAGTATTAGTTATTTTATCTATAATTGTTATTTTTATATAAATTAATTCTTTTTATTGAATTAATTTTTTTATTTCTTTTACAAACACAGATTCTAACGAGTTATTTACCATTATATATATATTGTTTTTAGTACGTGTTAGGGCAACGTAGAATAAACGTCTTTCTTCTTCATATGGATAGTATTCTTTATAATTTTTAACATATTTTAATACTTGGTCATCTATCATTTTATTTGGAAAACCCATGAGTTTATCTTCAACATTTATTAATATTACATTTTCTTCTTCTAAGCCCTTTGATCTATGTACTGTTAGAAAATATATTTTTTGATTTGGTAGTTTTGTGTATGTAATACAGTTATCTTTTACTATAAAATTATTACCTTTTGAAATCTTATTTATATCATTATTATTTCTTCCTAATATCATTACTGCTTTTTTATTCTCATTATAGATATTATTTAATAATTCTTCTAACTTTTCATCAAAATCATCTATATACTTTATAATTTTAATTGGATTTGAATTATGCTTATTTGATTTTAAATTCTTTTTTAACTGGTAATTATTTTTCATAATAAAGTTACCTGCTATATCTATAAGTTCTTGTGAATTTCTATATGTATTATCAATTATTACTTTTTTAGTAAAACCATAGTATTTTTCAAAATTTAAGAATATTTCTAATGTACATCCAGTAAATCCATATATTGATTGCCAATCATCTCCTACTACCATTAATTTTGAATTTGTTTTATTAATAATACTTTTTATTAACTTATATTTAGTTATTGAAGTATCTTGGTATTCATCAATTATAATATATTTATATTTTTCTTTTAATCCATTTTTATTTACTAAATGAGCTGCCTCATTTATCATATCATTAAAATCTATTTTATTGTTTTCTTTTAAATAGTATTCATATCTACTATAAATATTCTCTGTTATTTTTATAAATATTTTTTGTCTATTTCTTTCTCTTTTATCCTTTATTTTATCTATTGATTTATAGATTTTATCAAATTTATTTATATCATAATCATTTGACTTAAATAGATTTATAAATGTTATAATTAAACTTTTTAATTGATTAAAGTAGTTTGTATAATCTTTTAAATTATTAATTATTTTTTTATAATCTGGTTTAATAAATTTTATATTTTGTTCTTTTAATTTCTTTTCTAGATATTTTAGTACTGTTCCTTCTTCAAACTGGATTTCAAATAATTCTATTTTATTAGTTTGTTTGTAGTTTTCTATATTATGATAGTTTATTATTTGTGTATCTTGTACATAGAATATACTTTTATAATCTTTATACTTATATGTGTAATTAATACCATTAATATATAAATAATTAGATATTATATAGTCGTATTTGTTATACACATATTCTGATTGTTTTAGTGTTTTTATTTTATCTGAATCTATATTACTTAAGTTTATATATATTGTAAAATAGTTAACTAAATCTTTTATAGTATTGATATCATTTTTAATATACTCATCAAAGTAAGTATTTACTATAGTTTCTAATGTATTATCGCCCGCTATTGTGATGTCTTTTTTATTTTGTCTTATAATTCTTAATGATAGTTTATGAAATGTCAAAATATCTATATTATAGTTTTTATTTTTGTTTAAGTTTTTCTTAAGATTATTTGTCGCATCATTTGTAAATGATATACATAGTATTTCCTCAGGCTTTACTTTTTTTACATTTACTAGATATACTATTTTACCTATTATTGTTAAACTTTTTCCACTTCCTGCACCTGCTACTACTAAAGTGTTTACTTCATCACTTATTACTGCTGTTTTTTGGTTATAATCTAGTGCATAACCATTTATATCATTTAATTCTTTAACGCTTTTAATTTCTTGGTTTATAAATTCATTATTTTTATTTTCTATATATTTATCTAAAGTTTTATATATTTTAATAAAATTTCTATTAACTAATTTGTATATTATTGTCCTTTTCTTGGTATCTTTATATAAAATTCTATATTTTTCTTTTATATTTTTATAAGTATTATGGTCAATATATTTTAAAGATAGTTGGTTTATATATTTATAAAATTCTTCTACCTTTTTATTTTCTTTTAATTCTGTTTTTATTTTTAGAATATATAAATATACAAGGATTATTATAACTACTATTACTACTTTTATTTTAACCACCTACTTGTAAAGTATATGTTTAGTTCATTTATAGTTACTAGATTCTTAGATAACTCACTTCTTTTCCTATTAAATACTTAATTCTATATTATGATTACATAGTATATATGGTATATTATGTTTTTTCAATATTTTAATAGCATTCCCGATTTTTGCCTCTTGGTATTTTTCTGCTTGTTCAAAACTACATCTTACATTTAGTTTATCTGATAGTATTTCTGATAATATATTAGGTTTTTCTTTTACAAACACTATTTTTGATATATTTATAGTTTTTAAGTCTGAAGACGCTAGTTCATATAGATCCATTAGTATCACAGATTTATTATCTTTATTATTTATTCCTTTTAAAACTGATTTATCTATAGCCGAGATTATAGTCATATTATTCTTGTTGTTCATTTTATCACCAGTTTCTATTATATAATTAATATATATATTTAATTGTGATTTTAATACGACAAATTGTGACAAAATTAGTTAATCTTGTTATATTTTACTTTATTTTCGTCCATAAACCTAGTTAACTCTTCTACTGAAATGCCTATTCCTAAATTAATAAATTGCTTTTCATTTACATCTTCATACTTATTTCCTCTTTTGCATTTTCCATTTATATCAAACATTAAATCTAAATGTTCTGTTGCGCTTTGCATACCTACAATATTTCCATCTTTATTAAATATAGGCCCTCCACTTTGTCCTCTTATACCTGGAGTACTAGTTTCAAACATAACATCATTCTCACAATTTTCTATTCTTATATATCTAGTAGTCATTCCGTCTAGTGGAAATAGTGGGGCATCTAATTCCTTATCATTTATTTGTAGTATTTCTCTTTTTAATTTATCATAATAAAAGTAATCATATTCTAAGAAGGCATAGCCAAGTTTACATACATATTCTCCTATACTTGGTTTTGAATCATTAAATACTGGGAATTTATCTATAAGTATTTTATCAAAATCACTCCATTTTATAAGTGCCATATCTAGTGTTTTATCTAATATTATTTGTTCTATGTGTCCTCCAATAAACATATTAGAAAATATATTTTTTTGGCATATTACCATACCATCATTAAAATTATATTTTTTCTTAAATTCTAATATTTTTTCTCTATTGTTTTCTATAGATTTGTATTCTTCAAATAAAGGACCAATTTCTTCTGAATATATTATTTGTTCTGCTACATGTTTACAGGTAAGCATCCACCCTTCATTATTTATTATTATACATGTGGAAATTCCAGATATTATATCATCTGAGCCAAATAATTTTATTCCACTATATATTGATCTTGTATATTCTTTGTTTATTTCATATCCTATTTTAAACATATTATCACCTATAAATATTATAGCATACAAAAAAGCACAAATTTATATGATGTGCCTTTAAATTTTATAGCATCAATGAACCACCATTGACATTAATATTTTGACCTGTTATATAACTCGCCTTATCAGATAGTAAGAATAAAACTGCATTTGCCATATCAATTGCTTCTCCTAATCTTCCTAAAGGATTATTATCCCTATGCTCTTCTATTTCATCTTTTGTCCACCCCTCTAATGCAAGTGGAGTAATAGTTAAACTAGGACTTACACAATTAACTCTTATCTTATATTTAGCAAGTTCTAGTGCTGAAGATTTAGTAAAGTTAATAATACCTGCCTCACTTGCGCAGTAAGCGCTAGATTCACGACATGGAGCACTTCCTAATCTAGATGCGATATTGACTATTGCAGGTGTCTTACTATTTTTTAACAGGGGAATCGCATATTTTGTGCAAATTACTTTTCCAATTAAGTTAACATCTATTACTTTTTTAAAATCATGAATATCTAAATCTTCAATAAAACTATCAATATTTGTGCCAGCATTATTTACTAAATAATCTAATTTTCCAAACTTATCTTTTATTTTATTCATCATAGTATGGACTTCCACTTCATTACTAATATTCGCCTTAATAATTTTAAAGTTATCACTGATTTGTCTTAATTCTTTCTTTGCTTCAAACATTTGATCATCATTATGTCCAAAGTTTATAAATACAAAACATCCATTCAATAATAACTGTTTAGCAATTTCTTTTCCAATCCCACTAGTTCCTCCTGTAACTAAAGCTATTTTTAATTTAAGCATATTGTTTCCTCCTTATATCTTCATAATATTTAGAGCAAAATGACAATCGAATATTAATTTTAAATAATTATATACCCTTAATTATTGTTATCTGTTATGAATATGCCATCCCACTTTAAATTAATTATATAATACTTTTAAATAAAATTATAGTAAAAGTAAAAAAATACACTTCCTTAAGAAATGTATTATACTGCCTTTTATTTACTAATAAGTATAGGTATTATTATTTAAAACTATTTTAGGTAGTGTTATTATTGCAATTGTTCCTTTATTTTCTTTTGATAGATATTCTATTTCACCATTATGACATTTTATTATTTCATTTGCAAGTGTTACTCCTAATGCTTTATTTTTACTATTTGGTATATAAAATGGCATATTCATTTCTTTTAACTCTTCTTTTGTCATTCCCTTACCGTTATCTTTAATAGTAGTTATTATTTTATTTTTATTTAGAGAGACATCTATACTTATTATCCTTTCTCTTGATAATCCTGATAATGATTCAACTGAATTTTTAATTATGTCTATAAATACATGTTTTAACCTTGTATAATCAGCATATATATAAGTTTCTTCTTTGCCTAGTTTCATATTTACTTTTATATTTTTATTTTTTATCAAAGGTTGTATACACATTTTTATATCCTCTAGAAGTACATTTATATCCATATAATCTGGATCTATTTTTATTTTTGTAACATTTAACATATCATTCATTAATGTTATAGATCTTTTCAACTCATTTTGAATAATTGGTACATATTTTTCATGTGATCTATTTTTAAAATCTAACATTTCTAGGTATCCTTTACATACAGCAAGTGGGTTTTTTATTTCGTGTGCTATGTTAAATAAAGAGTTTCTTAGTTGTTTTTCTTTTTCTAATTCTTTTATAGTTATATTTAAATTTATTATCCTTTCACTTTTTTCTAGTAATATAACTATTAATATAGTAGATAATATAAATGGTATTGTTAATGTAGAATATTTTACTATTTCTGTAACATCATTTATTAATGATATTTGAATAAAATGTATAGTTATTTTTATAATGCAAAATAGGAATATATATATTTTTTTTATATCTTCTTTTTTAAATTTAGATAATATGCCAAATATTATATAGTATAGTGTATATTCTAAAATGCAGATTATTGGTGATAGTTGAAATTTTGCTGAATACAAGATTATTAAAAATGTACTCATTATTATTATACTTTCTTTTTTTTCTTTCATATACGCAATAAGTAATGGTATATTAAACATTAATGGGGGATATTTATATAAATTTTGCCCACTATATTCTGTTACATGTGTTGAACTTAAATACATTGATAGGAATAATACTACTGATAATAATACATTACTCTCTTTTTTATTTATATCGTTACAGTATGCTATATATATTATGTAACATAAAAATGGGAATAAAATATAAATAATGTCTTTAATTATTTCTAATAAATTTGTCATTATTTGTCCCTCCTTGTCACAAATATATAATTTTTTGGTGTCTTATTTTGTCGAATAATAAAAAAAAGTGACTTTTTTTATCACTTTAACTCGTCTATATACTTTTTTAATTGTTTTGCATTAGGCCCTAAAACTATTTTTAATTGATTATCTATCTCTACTATTCCTCTTGCTCCCATTTTTTGAATTGCTTCTTTATTGACTTTTGTTACATCTTTTAATTCTACTTTAAACCTAGACATGCTTACTTCATGTTTAATTATGTTATCCTTACCACCTAAATACTCTACTAACTTATTAAGTTCTAATTTTACGTCTTTTTTATTCATTTTTGCAATTGCACACGCTATTATTAATAGTACTAAAGCAATTACTATATATTGTATATAATTTATCTCCATATATTATCACCCTTATCTATATTTATAAGTATAACATATTTTAAGAAAAATACAAAACGTTAGTCTAAAATTTTTATATTTATTATATTTTCAATTGGTATAATTTCATACATATTAGTAATAAGACTATTAGTATCTTTAGCAATTATAGTTTTTGTTATTGTTTCCTCTTTTGTAGTTATCATTACTTTTTGGTTATATACAATATTTGTATATTTGAATATATCTTCTACTTTATCCTTCGCTTTTTCTGGTTTTCCAGAATAATATACTTTTTGATTAGTATTGTTATTAGTATTTGTATTTATATAAATATTTGTTGGTGAATTCATATTTCCTCCCTATTTAACTTTATGAAATATATTTTTTTATATACGTGTTTATCTAAGTTTTGTCAAATCATAAAAAATGTGATATTATAATCATGACAA
>CAOKET010000029.1 GCA_948467605.1 uncultured Mycoplasmatota bacterium
GTAACAGCAGCAGTCTCGGTGTTCGCCCAGTAATAGTAGCATCTAAATCTAATATTAAATAAAATTTGTAAATGTTTAACTCCTCCATAACATATGGGGAAGTTTTTATGTACAAAACTATTTAAATAGGGTAAAATAATGTTAGGAAGTGATACTTATGGTAAGGGTAAGCATAATTGTACCTGTATATAATGTATATGACTATTTAGATAAATGTTTAAATTCAATACAAAATCAAACCTTAAAAGATATTGAAGTAATTGTTGTAAATGATGGTACAAAAGATACATCTCAAGAGATAATTGATAAATATACTGAAGTAGATAGTAGATTTAAAGCATATATAAAAGAAAATGGTGGTCTTAGTGACGCTAGAAACTATGGAATGAAAAAGGCAAAGGGAGAATATATTGCTTTTGTTGATGGTGATGACTATATTGAGCCTGATATGTATGAACTAATGTATAATAAAGCAAAAGAAAATGATTCTGATATAGTAGAATGTGACTTTACATGGGATTATCCTAACAAAATTATTGAAGATAAAACAAGTGTAAAAGAAAACTTACTTATTGATATAAGAGTAGTCGCATGGAATAAAATATATAAAAGAAAACTAATAGAAAAAAACAATATATGTTTTACAAAAGGCGTAAGATATGAAGATGTAGATTGGTGCTATAAATTAATTGCTAATATATCATCTTTTTCATCAGTAAATAAAAGCTTATATCACTATATTCAAAGAAGTAATTCAATTGCAAATACACAAAATGAGAGAGTAAGAGATATATTTATAGTATTAAGCAATACACTAAATTACTATAAAGAAAAAGGAATATATGAAGAAAATAAAGATGAATTAGAATATATATATATGAGATACATATTTGGTAGTTCATTTAAACGTGTTGTAAAAATAAAAGATAAAATTTTAAGAAACCAAATATTAGATGAAAGTTACAGCAGTCTATTATCAAATTTCCCAAATTATAAAGAAAATAAATATTTAAAAACTATTAAAAGTTCTAAAAATACGTATTTTAAGTTAATGAATAAGTTTACTTATAAACTTAGTAGTAAGATATTTAGGGTATTATAATGAAAAAGTATTTAAAAATAGAAAATCTGTTATATTTAATGCTTATTTTATCGCCGTTTTTTGACTCGTTTAGTTTTATTTATAGATCTATATATAAAGATGCTTCTATATCCCCAATTACAATAATAAGACCAATAATTCCAATAATACTTGCACTATATATGTTTATTAAAGATAAAAGTACTAGAAAAGTATTTATTATTGGTGGAATAATATATTTTATATATGGTGTTATTCATATTTATTTATATAATAGATTATTAACTGGTATATCATATGGTGGGATACTTCATGAAGCACAATATATAATAAACTATACATATATGATTCTTGTTTTATATATCTTTCTTTATTTTAATAAAAATAAAACATTAGATAAATTAAAACCAACACTACTTATTATGCTTGGGTTTTATTTATTATTAATATATTTATCAATAATTACAAATACATCATCTACTACATATATAGAAGGAATAGGTTATAAGGGTTGGAATTTATCTGGAAATTCACTTGGCTCAATACTTATTTTATTAGAATGTATTCTGTTGCCATATATGTTTAATAAGAGCAAAAGAATACTAATACCTAGTATTATAATTTTAATGCTTCTTGGGATTTTTTTAACTTTCCTATTAGGAACAAGGGTCGGATTATTTGGTTTTTATTTAGTATTAATTGTATATTTTATTGGAAATATATTTTTGTCATTTATAAAAAAGAAAAATATAAATTTAAAAAAATATTTACTTCCAATATTAATTATACTTGCAATTGGTATTTCACTTGTATTAATAGTTGGCTCAAGTACTATATCAAGAAGAAAACACTTGCAAGATATAGAAAACAACTTATTTGATCCAAATACTGGTAAGACATCACATGTAACAGGAGATACAGTAAAATTTGTAACTGATATAATTAATAATCGTGTTGATGATGAATTTATGAGTGAAGCCCAACAAAATGCATATTTAAGTATGTATAAGTTTGCCAATAAACATGAGATATTAAATAATAATCAGAGAGTTCAACAAATAGTTTACCATTTAAATTTAGTTAAATATCAAAAAAATGTATTATTAATTTTATTTGGTAACGGGTATGAATCAAACTATGGTGAAATGACTTTAGAGATGGAGTTTATAGCGCTCTTACTTAACTTTGGTATTATAGGTTTTATTCTTTATATGATTCCATTTTTAATAATAGATATAAAAGCAATTAAATATTTATTTAAAAATATAAAAAAGATAGACATAGAATTTATAATGTATTTGGTAACAGTATTATTTGCTATAGTATTTTCGCTTCTTGCTGGTTATACATTCTTTAATGCATCATCTATGAGTATTATAGTAGTTGCACATTTATTATTAAGAAGTAAATATAATATTTTAAAATAATACAAGTATTATAAAATAAAATATAAGATAAAACAAAAATAAAAGATATGATTAATAGAAAATAAAAATTAGTTATATCTTTTTATAATATAATGAAAATTAGTGATTTTACTTAAATATTTCAATCATATATACTTCTTTTATCAAAGGAGGTATTTATATATGAATAAAGATAAATTCTATACGTGTAAGTACGATAGACCATTTAAAGAAATAATGTTAAAAGAAAGAAATAAAGATATATTAAAGAAAGTATTAGAAAGTATACTTAATATTAATATAACAAGTATTGAAGTTAATAATGTAGAAAGAAATAGTGGAAATATAAATATAAAAAGAAAATACTTTGATGCATTACTAACAACTAGTGTTGGGATAATAGAATTAGAGATAAATTCGTTTGATAAACCATATGTACATCCAAGAAATATGGCATATATATGTGATATATATTCACATAACACATTAGTAGATGAGAAATATACAGAAGACATAAAAATAATACAAATAAACTTAAGTTATGGAATAAAAGATAGTAAGGATAAAAGAATATATAGAATTAGTGATGAAGAAGGAAAGAGGTATGTAGATAATTTAATAATATATGATGTGAATATGGAATATTATAAGAAAATATGGTATAGTAAGAATGAAAAAGAGATAGAAGAAAACAAATATATAATAATGATGGATTTAGATAAGAAAGAATTAAAAGAAATCTCTAAAGATGATAAGGTGGTGCATAAATATATGGAAGATTTAGAGAACTTAAATGGTAATCAAAAATTTAGAGAGTTTATGACATATGAGATGGATCAAAAGATAATACATAATACAGAACTATATGAAGCCAAGAAGGAAGGAATTGAAAAGGGAATTAAACAAGGAATGAAACAGGGTGCTAAAGAAAATTCTATTGAAATAGCAAGAACTATGTTAAAGGAAAATATTGATATAAATATAATAATAAAGTGTACAGGTCTTACAAAAAAAGAAATAGAAAACTTATAATTTAGAAAAATTAATATTCCCTTTTATATATTAGGATGGTGTATATGAAAAAAATAATATTTGGTATAACTAGTTTAACTCTAGGTGGCGCAGAAAGAGTATTAGTAGATATTGCGAATGAGTTAAAAAAAGAATATGAAGTAACTATATTTACTTTATATAGTGACGGTGAATTTGAATCCCAACTAGACTATGGAATTAAATTAGTTAGTGTGTACAATAAACCTTATAAAGAGTTAAATATTTTTCAAAAAAAATATATGTCTTTCTCAATGATTAATAAAACTTTTAGAAGGAAAATATTTGATAAGTATATAAAAGGAAAATATGATATAGAAATAGCATTTTTAGAGGGGCCTATTACATGGATATTTTCAGAATATAGTAATGCAAAAAAAATCGCATGGGTTCACAATGATATAACTCAAGTTTTTGGAAATGATAAAAAGGCTAAAATGAAGTTAAATTTAAGTGAAGAGTGCTATAAAGAGTATGACTCATTAGTATTTGTATCAAAAGATAATTTAGAAAGATTTAACAAAATATATAAAGACAATAAAACTTACAAACAAGTAATATATAATTATATAAATAGTAATAATGTAATTACTAAATCAAATATGTATTTTCCTAATGAATACAATAATAAAGATATTATATTTACGGTTGTATCAAGGCTTACTTCCCAAAAGGGAATTGATAGATTAATAAATGTTCATGCAAAACTAATTAAAGATTATAAATATCATATCTTTGTAATAGGTGATGGTCCTTTAAAAGATGAATTAACATCAAAAATAAATAACTTACACATCGAAGACACATTTCATTTACTTGGAAAAAAAGAAAATCCATATCCATACATAAAAAATGCTACATATTTTATGCTACCATCAATATATGAAGGATACGGTATGGTTATAGAAGAAGCAAAAATATTATCAAAATTTATTTTAATAACTGATACTGCAGCAAGAGAAGCCGTTATAAATTATAAAAATTCAATAGTCGTTCCAAATACAGATGATGGTATATATAATGGTATGAAAAAGTTAATTGAAAACAAAATAGAAGATAATACCAAAGAAAAATTTGATAATAAGTACATTATAAATGATATAGTAGACTTAATAGAGAGGTAACTATGAAAATATCTATTTTAACACCAACATACAATAGAGCATATATTTTAGGAAATTTATACAATAGTTTGATAACTAATAGTAAAACTAATAATAATTTTGAATGGTTAATAATGGATGATGGTTCAACTGATAACACTAAAGAATTAGTAAATTCTTGGATAAAAGAAAATAAGATAAATATAAAATACTATTATAAAAATAATTCAGGTAAGATGAATGCATTAAACGATTTATTAGAATATGTAACAGGAGATATAATATTAGAAGTAGATAGTGATGACTACATAACTGATAACTCACTTAGTATTATAAAAAAAGACTATGAAAATTTAGATAAGAGTCTAAATATATACGGTATAGTCTATCCAAGAAAATTAATCGGGTCAAATAAACATATTGATAAGTCATTTGAAGATAAAACCATGACCTTATTTGATATGCACTTTAAATATGACTTAGACTTTGATATGACAATAACTTTTTTTGCTAGTATTAGAAAAAAATATAAACACGAACTTGAAAATGGTGAAAAATTTATTACAGAAGCAAGAATGTATCACAAAATGGATAAAGATTATGATGGGTTGCTTATAAAACTAGATGAGATAATAGTATGTGAATATATGCAAGATGGATACACAAAAAATATTATGAAAACTTTCATAAATAGTCCATATGGATATTACAGTTATTTTAAAGAAATATTAACATTTGATATGAAAAAAATAATATTTAAAAAAAGATTATATATTTTAAAGCATTATATATTATTTAGTTATTTGACAAATAAAACTAAATTAGAATGTATTAAACAAGTAAATGGCATAAATAAATTATTAATTATGATTTTAGTAATACCAGGATATATTTATTCTAAAAAAAGTGTTGACAAATTTAATAAAAAGTAATATCATAAGACTCATAAAATTTGAAAGGGGATTTATTTTATGAATGAACAAATGGGAAATGCATTATTCTCATACGTAAAAAATGGTATTGATAAAGGATGTAATTTAGAAAAAATTAATATTACGCCAAATAGTAATGGTATATCATTTCAAGGAAGTTATAAAGAAACTGAACAAGATGGATATATAAACAATGATATTGGAACTATGGAAGGAGAAGTAAGGTATATAGACTTTGGTACATCAAGAACAGTTGCAATAAAAGCAGATTATATTGGAATTAAAAATGGAACTAGATATAACTATACCATAACAACTGCATTTGAAGCATTTGACAATGGATTAGTATATAAAACTTCTAAAGATAGTAGAGATGGTTTATTAACTGAAACTTATTATAAAGCAAGTAAAGGTAATAATCTACGTGACTATACATCTAATTGTAGTAATCCAATTAGCCTATATGAAGGCGATTATCAAATGACTAAAACAACTAGAAGATAAAAATATAAATTAAAAAGATATTGTTATATATCTTTTTTTTGTTATAATAAAATAGGTGAAGGTATGTATGAAAAAAATATTATTTACAGCTAATAGTATGACTTTTGGTGGAATAGAAAAATCATTAATAAATATATTAAAAAACATAGACTATTCAAAATATGAAGTTACTCTTATATTACAAGATAAAAGTGGTGTATTTTTAAATGAAATTCCAGATAGAGTAAACGTTATTGAGTATAAAATAAATACATCAAAAAATGTATTATTTAGAAAAATAAATAATAGGTTAAAGATGATATTTACATGTATAAAGTATCATAATAAATACGATTTTTCAGCATGCTTTGCAACATATTCAATTCCTTCATCTATTTTAGCAAGAAATCTATCAAAGAATAATGCAATATGGATTCATAATGACTACTATTATTTATTTCATCAAGATAGAGATAGAATAGATGAATTTATGAAAAGTATAAGTGTAAACAAATTTAAAAGAATAATATTTGTAGCAAACGAGTCTAAAGATCATTTTATATCAATGTATGAAGATCTAAAAGAAAAATGTAATGTATGTAATAATTTAATTGACTATAAAAAAATATTAGAATTATCTAAAGAAAAAATAACTTGTAAAAAAACAAAACCAGTATTTTTAAATGTAAGTAGACATGATGAAGAACAAAAAAAATTAACTAGACTTATTGAAGCATCAAAATTATTAAAGAAAGAAAAATATGATTTTGAAGTATGGATGGTAGGAGATGGAGAGTCAACAGAAGAATATAAAAAACAAATAAAAGAAAATAGACTAGGCAATACAATAAAATTACTTGGTTCAAAGAAAAATCCATATCCATATTATAAGGCTGCAGATTGCTTTGTAATGACAAGTGATTACGAGGGGTTCCCTGTTGTTTATGTAGAATCATGCTTATTTAACTTACCTATAATTACTACAATTGATGTAACAGATGAATATTTAAATGTAGGTAAAAATTATGGAATATTAGTTAATATGGATATAAATGATATTTATAATGGAATGAAAACATTTTTAGATAAAGGTATAAAAATAAAAGAAAAATTTAATCCAGAAAAATTTAATAATATTATATTAAATAAAATATATAAATATTTTGAAGATGAAGACTAGGAGGAAACATGCCAAAATTTAGTTTTATAATACCAGTATATAACACAGAAAAATATTTGAATAGATGTCTTAATAGCGTTCAAAATCAAACATTAGGTGAGTTTGAGGCTATAATAATTGATGATGGTTCAACAGATAATAGTAAACAAGTAATTGATAATTATTTACAAGATAATAGATTTAAATATATATACCAAATTAATAGTGGACTTAGTGAGGCTAGAAATACTGGTATCAAACAAGCCAGTGGTGAATATCTACTTTTTTTAGATAGTGATGATTATGTGTCTTTAGAATTATGTGAAATACTTTCTAAAACTGTAGAAGAAAATATAGATGTTGTAAAGTTCCAATGTAAGTATATATATGATAACAGAGAAGAAAATGTAAATGATGGTATAGAATTTAAGGATACTGGTACGTCTGTATTACTAAAGTTAATAGAAATAAAATCCCTCCTAGAACCTGCCTGGTTATATGCATATAAAAGAGAATTTTGGAAAGAAAATAATTTCAAATATATAAAAAATATATATCATGAAGACTTCGCTCTTACACCATATATATTATCTAAAGCAAAAAATGTAAAAGTTATAAATAAAAATCTATATTATTATGTACAAGTAGAAAATAGCATAACTAGAAACATTAATTATGAAAAGACAAAGAAAAAAGTACAAGACATAATGACAGGTTTTGAATTTAACTATGAAAAAATAAATAATAATGAAAATTTAAGCAATGAGTTTAAAAAAATATTTAATAGTTACCTAGCAAACATAGTTATAAATAAGGGACAAGAACTAAGTAAGATAGACCAAGATGAATACTACTTAAACTTAAAAAATAAAAATATTTATGAATTACTAATGGATGATAGTATACTAAGAAAACTAAAAAAATTATTATTAAAACACAATAGAGGCCTATACTTTAGAATTTTTAAAAGGTGATAAAATGAAACTAAGTGTAATTCTACCAATAGATGAAATTACTAATAATTTAGAATTATGTATAAATTCAGTTTTAAATCAAAGTGAAAAAAACTTAGAATTAATTATATCTTGTAAAGTAAAAGATTTTAATATTTTAAGTAATAAATATAATAATATAAAAATTATTAAGAACGAATCAGATGACATTGAAGTATTAAAAAATAGTGGAATAAGACATTCTAGAGGCGAATATATATCTATAATTAATCAAAGTATGATACTTAGTCAAAACATGTATAAAGACATGTTATTTCAACAATCAGATATTTGTATGTGTGCATATAGTGTTAATAATAAAAAATATGACTTAGAAGTATTTAGTAAATTAGCAAGTATCATAAAAATAGATGATAATATAAATAACAAGTTATTTAAAAGACATTTAGTTGTAAATAATCTATTCTCTGCTGATAATGTTTTACCAGACAAATTATTTATATATAAAGCAGTTGCAGAAGCAAATACATTTGGATTTGTACACAATATATCATATTCTACTAATAATATTAAACAAACATATGATATAAGTAAGATATATAATACATTTGATCAAATATTTAAATATTACAAAATAAAGAATTTATATGAAAAAAATAAATCAAAATTAGAATATATATGTGCATATGAATTACTAGGTAATACTTTTAAGTTTTTAAGAAAAACTAAAGATAAAAAAATGCTAGAGGAAAATTGGTCATATTTAAATTCTAAATTTCCAAACTGGAGAAAAAACTTATATATTAGAAGAATGCCTGGTATTAAAAATTTTAGTATTAAAATAACTAATAAATTTATTTATGATTTAAAATCAAATATTAAATGGTGATAATATGAAAAAAAGAATAGTATTTGGTATAACTAGTTTAGATTACGGTGGAATAGAAATGTCACTTGTAGATTTAGTAAATAAGTTAGTTAACTATTACGATATTACTATACTTACTCTTTATAATGGTGGAGACTTAATATCAAAATTAAAAAAACAAGTAAAAATAGTAAGTATATATAAACATAAATATTTAACATCTACTAATGATCAAAGAAGAAAAATAAGCCTAAAACTAATGATTGCATGTAGAACTATATATCTTAAATACTTAAAGAATAAATATGATATAGAAATAGCATTCATGGAAGGACCTATGACCATGCTTATGTCAAGCGAAAACAATAATGTAAAAAAGATTGCATGGGTGCATACTAATATCTCAAAATATAATGAAAAAGGAATAAAAAAACATCTTAAAAATGGAAAAACTAATAAAATATATTCCTCATACGATAAAATTATATTTTCTGGAGAATTAGTTAAAGAAAAATTTAACAAATACTATTATCCCAACATCCCACAATACGTTATACCAAATTATATAGATGTATCAAGGATAATAATGGGTAGTAAAGTAAAACTTGAGGTAGAATTAAAAAAAGATTTAAAAAACTTTCTAATAGTTACTAAACTAGAAAAAACAAAAGGTATAGAAAGATTAATAATTATTCATAAACGTCTTTTAGTAGATGGTTATAAACATAGAATATATGTAATTGGAGAAGGTCCACAATACAATATACTAAGTAAAAATATAAAGAAATTGGGAGTAGAAGAAACCTTTATATTACTTGGAAAGAAAGACAATCCATATCCATATATTAAATGTGCAAATAACATAATACTAGCATCTAACAATGAAGGATATGGGTTAAGTGTTTTAGAATCTATGATATTAAAGAAACCAATATTATCAACATCATTATCAGTTGTTGAAAAATATAAGGATTATCCAAATATAATTTTAGTTAAAGATGATGAACAAAATATATATACAGGACTAAAATATATGATTAATAATAAAAAAAGAGTACAAAAAGTAAATATTAAAGTAGATAATAAAAAAGTTATTGATGAAATAAGAGAAATAATAAATAATTAGGAGTACAGTATGGAAAAAATATCATTATGTAGTGCGATTAATGTAAAAAATAGTAATGAATGTGAAGTTAAAGAATATTCATTTGATAATAAAGTAATAGATTTAGCAGTAGCAACTATAACAGGAAGATATCCAAGTTTAGAATATTGTTGTAATATGAAAAGTGAAGAGTTAATTTATGTAATTGATGGAAATGGTAAACTTTATTTTGAAAATGATTGTATCTGAGTAAAAATAGGTGATGCCATATTAATCAATAATCATGAAAAGTACTATTGGGATTGTAAATATTGTGTTGTATCTATTACTTGTACTCCAGCCTGGAATCCCAATCAATATGAAATATTTGAATAGGAATTAGGAACTTCAAATCGAAGTCCTTTTTAAATTTTAATGTTTGATTTTACACAATACTTTTAATTTATAAGTATAAATGGTATAATATAAAATATATAATGTTAGTTACAAAAAGGAGTAGAATATTTATGGCAAAAAATAAAGAAAATGCGATAGTAGTAGATCATTTATATAAAGATTTTAAAGTTTGTTATGATAAGGCTAATACTATTAAGGAAAAATTACTATTTTGGAATAGAGGAAAAACAGAGGTAAGAAATATTTTAAATGACATAAATATTACGATTAAAAAAGGCGAGTCAGTAGCATTAATAGGTACTAACGGAAGTGGAAAAAGTACTTTATTAAAGTTAATGACAAAAATAATTTATCCAAATAAGGGTAGAATAAGAGTTGAAGGTAAAATAGCGTCTCTTCTTGAACTTGGAGCAGGATTTCACCCAGACTTTTCGGGGCGTGAAAACATATATTTTAACGCATCAATATTTGGACTTACAAAAAAACAAATTGATGAAAGATTGCAAAGTATAATAGAATTCTCAGAACTTGGAGACTTTATAGACAATCCAGTTAGAACATATTCATCTGGTATGTATATGCGTCTTGCATTCTCTGTTGCAGTAAATGTAAATGCCGATGTATTTCTAATTGACGAAATACTTGCAGTAGGAGATGAACATTTCCAAAATAAATGCTTTGATAAAATGAAAGAATTAAAAAAAGAAGGAAAAACCCTTGTATTTGTAACTCATAATATGAATGCAGTAGAAGATCTTTGTGATAGAGCAGTTTGGCTATATAACGGAAAAGTTAAAATGGATGGGGAAGTTAAAGGAATTATTAAGGAATACATAAAAGAAACTAAATAAGGAGGTACTACATGGAATTTGACTATAGTTTAGAACCTGGTAAAATATTAGAAAAAAAAGATGAAATTATCAATAAAAATGAGCCTACTATATCAATAATAACTCCATTTTATAGTGGACAAGCCTATATAGAACAATTGGCTAACTGTATATTAAACCAAACATATCCTTATTTTGAATGGCTAATAATAAATGATGGAGTAAAAGATGAAGATTCACTTAATTTACTTAAAAAAATAAAAAATATGGATAGCAGAATAAAAGTATTTCATAAAGAAAATTCTGGTCTTGCCGCAACTCGTGATTACGGAGTTGGTGTATGTAGTGATTGTACAAAATATTTATTTTTTATAGATGACGATGATTTAATGGAAAAGACATATCTTGAATGCGCATACTGGACATTAGAAACAAATAAAGATGCTGCATTTGCATATTCAGATAGTATTGGATTTGGAACACAAAATTACACATGGTCAAAATGGTTTAATTTAAGAGAAGAAAAAAAACAAAATCTTTTAGTAGCAACCTCTCTTATTAGAAAAGATATATTTTTAAGTGTTGGTGGATATGGTACTAGAGAAAAAGGTATAAACGAAGACTGGATTTTTTGGATGAAATTATTTTCAAAAGGATATTTTCCAGTTAGAATGAGTTACTATGCTTTCTGGTATAGAAGAAAAGAACAAGGTGAATTAAATTTATCAAGAAATAAAAAAAACAAGAAAAAAACAAGAAAACTATTAAATGAAAATATTAAAAATATAAAAAAGAAAGTAGAAGCAATACAATATCCAAGAGTAGACTATGATTGGAATGATGTATTTGATGCGAATATAGATAGTTTAATACTACCTAAATATGAGAATAACAAAAAATGCAAAATATTAATGATTATTCCATGGATTACTATGGGTGGTGCAGATAAATTCAACTTAAATTTAATAGAAAACATAGATCGTGAAAAATATGAATTTATAGTAGTAACAACTGAACCTGGTGTAAATAAATGGAGACAAAAATTAGAACAATATGCGAGTGTAGTATATGACCTAACAACATTCCTAGATAGAAAGTATTGGCATCTATTTATAAAAAATCTTATCGAGTCTAAAAATATTGATATTATATTTAATACCAATAGTACGTATGGTTATGAATTGTTACCATATTTAAAGTGTGAGTATCCTTTGATTCCTATAATAGATTATATACATATGGAAGAGTGGTATAACAGAAATGGTGGTTATTCTAGAGACTCATCTTCAGTTTCATCTGTTATATCAAAAACCCTAACATGCAATAAAAATAGTCAAAAAATACTAATAGAACACTTTAAAAGAGATCCATCTAAACTAGATACTGTATATATAGGTGTTGATGAAAGAAAGTTTTGCTCTGAAAAATACAATATCCAAGAACTAAAAGAAAAATATAACATAAATAAAGATAAATTCGTAATTAACTTTATATGTAGAATTGATATTCAAAAAAGACCACTATTATTTGTTGAAATAATGAAAGAATTATATAATAGAAATCAAAATTTTATATGCCTAGTCGCAGGAAATGGTTCTCTGTTAAACAAAGTAAGATCAAAATGCCAAAGCTATAAATTAAACGATAATATAAGATTTTTAGGAGCAATAAAAAATACTGAAGAAATATACGCAATAAGTGATCTTAGTCTAAATTGTTCAATAAAAGAAGGTCTTGCATTAACTTCATATGAATCCCTATCGATGGGAGTGCCAGTTGTATCTTCTGATGTAGGAGGACAAAAAGAACTAATAGATAACACAGTAGGAGCAGTTGTACCATGTCTTCAAAAAGAATGTGACATAGATAATTTTAACTATTCAAAAGAAGAAGTAGATAATTATGTTAATGAAATAATAAAAATAATGGAAGATAAAGACAAATATAAGAAAAATGCTAGAAACAAAATATTATCAGGTTTTACATTTGATCAAATGATAAAAAATATGGACAAAGAATTTGAATCTTTACTAAAAGAAAAACCTATTAATAACATACCATCTAACAAAGATATATGTCTTGAACTATTAAATCAATTTCTACTAGGTGATATTAAAAGATATCAATATATGTGTGAAATATTTAATAAAGAAATATTTGGTATGGAACACTATAAAAAAGGATGTACAACATCAAAAACAAAACTATTTATTATAAGATTAATAAAAAAATTAAATTTAGAAGAAGAAGCCAAAATTATAAGAGACATATTTAAAGATATTATTAAACTAATAAAAAGGATTGCAAGAAAAATAATTAACTTGTTTAAAGGTAGTGAGTAAAATGAAGGTATTTAAAGAATTATACAATTATAGAGAATTATTAAAAACAAATGTACAAAAAGAAATAAGAGGAAAATATAAAAAGTCATTTTTAGGAATATTTTGGTCATTTCTAAATCCCTTATTACAACTTGTTGTATATGCATTTATATTTCCAATAATATTAAAAAATAATCAAGAAAATTACCTAATGTTTTTGTTTGTCGCACTTATACCATGGACATTTTTTACAACCTCACTAACACAAGGAACAGATACAGTAGTACAAAATGGAAACATAGTAAAAAAAGTATATTTCCCAAGAACTATACTTCCTATATCTGTTGTTACTAGTGGAGCAATTAACTTTTTAATTAGTACAGTAATAATAATAATTTTAGCGCTTGTAACAGGATTGGGAATTTCACCTTATCTAATCTTCTATCCATTAATATTAATAGTTCAATATTTAATAACTCTAGGAATTGTACTAATTTTATCTAGTGTTACAGTTTATCTAAGAGATTTACAACATATTATAGGTGTACTTTTACAAGTTTTATTTTATGCAACTCCAATAGTTTACTCACCTGATACAATTCCATCTAAATATTCATTTATATTAACACTAAACCCTATGAGCCATGTAATAACAGCATATAGAGATATATTTTATAATCAACAAATTCCAGATTTAAAAGTATTAGGATTGTTATTTATACTTGGAATTTCAATATGTATAGTAGGATATGCAATATTTTCTAAATTAGAAAAAAGATTTGCAGAAGAATTATAATAAAAACTTAATATTATAAAGTATAAAAAATTACAAAAATGAGTTTGTAATTTTTTTTGTTTAGAATTATAAATATATTAGGTAAATATTGGATAGAATAAGTGTAAATGGATATAGATATATGTTGAAATATAATATTATGAACTGTATAATTTAGTTATAGTA
>CAOKET010000030.1 GCA_948467605.1 uncultured Mycoplasmatota bacterium
CATTATCTAACATTATCGCTTTAAACATAAAATCATATGTTCCTGGTATTAGTTCTAAAATTTTATTTGACATTTTTATCACCTCTACTTTATTATTCGAGGTATTTTTCTTTTTTCCTTTATTTTTTTAAATAAAACTATATTATTTATAGTATAATTTTATTATGTACTTGAAGGTGATGGTATTCCATTTTTTGATACATCTTATAAACAAGAAATTGTAATCAATGAGATATTTGAAAAAATTAAAACTGAAGAATTTTTAAATTAGTTATGAAACTTAAAAAGGACTATTTTTATATAATAGTTCCTTTTTCCTAAATAAATATCTATTATTTTCCTAAACAAAATCTACTAAATAATTGATCTATTAATTCCTCTTCATAGTTTTCTCCAGTTATATTTCCTAATAAATTCCATATTTTCTTTATATCTATTTCTATCATATCTATTGGTATATTACTTTCTATTGCTTGTTTTACATCTTCGATTGATTTTAATACGTCTGTTAAAATAGATAAACTTCTTGCATTAGTTAAATATGTAGGATCTTTTAATTCAAATTTTTCTAAATTAAATAATTGTTTTATTCTTTTTAATAATTCTTCTATTCCTATATCATTTGTTATACTTAAACTTATTACTTCTTCATTTATATCGTTTAAGTTTATTTTTCTTTCTAAATCTACTTTATTTAATATTATTATATGATTTACTGTTGATAACTTAGATATTAATATTTTTTCTTCTTCTGTTATTTCTTCATTATTATTTAATACAAACAATATTAAATCTGACTTATCTATTAAATCTAAACTCTTTTTTACTCCTATACTTTCTATTATATCCTCTGTTTCTCTAATACCTGCAGTATCTATTATATTTAAAGTTAAACCATCTATATTTATACTACCTTCTACTATATCTCTTGTTGTTCCTTCTATATCTGTAACTATTGCTTTATCTTCTTTTATAAGTTTATTTAATAAACTACTTTTTCCTACATTCGGTCTTCCTATTATTGCAGTTGTTATTCCCTCTTTAATTATTTTGGCATTTTTACTTTCTTCTATTATTTTGTGTATCTTTTCTTCTAATTCATTTAATTTTACTTTTATATCATTTATTGTTATTACTTCAATATCTTCATATTCTGGATAATCTATATTAACATTTATATTTGATAGTATTTGAGCAAAGTCATTATCTCTAATATCTTTTATCATTTTAGATACTTTTCCATCTACTTGGTTTATTGCCATTTTACGTGTTATTTCATTTTTAGAGTTTATTAAATCCATTATTCCTTCTGCCTGTAAGATATCTATTTTTCCATTGATAAATCTTCTTTCAGTAAACTCGCCTGGATTTGCTAATCTACAACCACTTTCTAATAATATTTGTAAGATTTTATTTGTTACTGCTATTCCACCATGACAATTTATTTCAACAATATCTTCGCCTGTATATGTATTTGGTGATTTCATTACTGATATTAATACTTCATCTATTACTTCATTGTTATATATTATTTTGTCATAATTTATAGTATTTGTTTTTACATTATCTATTCTTTTTTTGTAAGTTATACTATTAACTATTTCTATTGCATCTTTTCCACTTACTCTTATTATAGATATTGCTCCTACCCCTAATGAGGTTGAAATTGCTGTTATTGTATCATTCATATACCTCGCCTCTTTTGTTTATTATATCATTTCCTGGGAAATAAAAAAATACGACTAAACGTATTTATTTTAAAATATTATTTATTTGGTTTAATTACTATATGTCTATTTGGCTCTTCGCCTTCACTTTCTGTATATATTTCGTCTCTATTCATTAAAGCATTATGTATTATTTTTCTTTCATAAGAACTCATATCCTCTAGTTTTACTTCCATATTAGTTGCGATTACTTCGTCTGCTAATTGATTTGCTAATCTCTCTAAGTTTTTCTTTTGTTTTACCTTATAATATTCAGCATCTATTATTATATTATTTACAAAAAAGTCGGTTTTGCTATATATTGCTTGTCTAACTAATAGCTGTATTGAATTTAATGTTTTTCCTTTTTTTCCTATCAATATAGATGAATCTTGTGTAAACATCATGAAATATATTCCATCATCTTTTAATTTAACTTCGATTTTAACATCAATACCCATTTTTTGTGTTATATTTTTAAGATAATCTTTTACAAAATTTATTATTTCTTTATTTGTTAAAACACTTATTTTTACTTTTTTTCCTTTAAATAATCCTGCTTTTACTTCATCTGATTTTATTTGAAAGTCTTTTCTTTTTAATTTTAAATTATATTCTGCCTTTTCTATTGTTTCTTCTAATGTTATTCCTTCAAATTCCTGTATATTCATTATTTACTTCTCCTTTTTTTAACCGCTAAGTTTTGAACTATTGTCATTGAACTAGATGCGATCCAATATATTGCTATTGCTGTTGAGAAGTTTAGTGATGAAATAAGTATTACAACCATCATTATTATACTCATCATTTTCATTTGACCTTGCATTTCTGGTTGTGCAGTTGCACCGCTATTTAGTTTGAATGAGAAGAATGTTGCTGCTGCTATTAGGATTATTAATATTATATATAATATATTTCCATGTGTTATTCCATATAGAGGTGTTGTTCCTAATTTTAATCCTAAGAAAGTTCCTTCAAATAATAGTGGTACTCTATTAATTGCTTCAAAGAATGCGATTAATAATGGTAATTGTATAAATGCAAATAAACAACTTGATGTTGGATTTATACCATATTTTTTATATACAATCATTGTTTCTTGACTCTTTTTCATAAGTGCATCTTTATCTTGTGCATTTTGATATTTCTTTTCTATTTTTGCTAATTCTGGTTGTGCTTGTTTTAATAATTCAGATTGCATTGCTGTTTTTTTAGTAAATGGTAATAATATTAATCTTATTATTAATGTTGCAAGTATTAATGCAAGTCCACTTGCTAATCCACCTTTTAAACCTATTTTATTTAGTAACACTGATATTTTTATAATAAACCATGCCAATGGTTTTACAAATATTGAAGTCCATAATCCTTCATATCCTCCTGATGTTACTTTATAATCACTACAAGTAGGTAATGATGTATATTCTATTTTCTTTCCCTCTTTATTTATTGGTTTATATTGTTCATATTTTTTAATTACATCTGGTTCTGTTGGCTGACATAAGATATTTGCTGTTAATGTTACTCCTTTTACTGTTACATTTTCTTGTTTATTATCTTTATTCTTATAAGTTAATTGTTTTGTACAACCAGTTAATACAACCATTACTAATAATATAATTAATAGTTTTTTTATTTTATTATTCATTTATCCACCTCTTTGTTATTAATATCATTTATCATATTTTTTAATATTATTTCAATCTCATTATATTTTTTAAATTTAATTTGATCTCTTACTATTATAATATAATCTTGATTATTTTTAAATAGAATTTGATTAGAATCTATTATTTCTTTTAATTGTCTCTTTATTTTATTTCTTTCTACGGCTATTCCATATTTTTTAGGTATTGATATTCCAAATCTAGGATAATTGAAAATACTTTTCCTTATATATATATTTAAATATTTATTTTTATATGGTTTTGTTTTTCTAATTATTTCATTAAATTCTTGTTTTTTTTGTACTATATTTTTCTTTTTCATAACAATCACCTTAATTATACTAAAAAACCACTGTTAACAGTGGATAAATTATGCAGAAAGTTTCTTACGTCCTTTTGCACGCCTATTATTTAAAACACTTGCACTTGTATTTCTAAAACCGTGTACTTTTTTTCTTTTTTCTTTATTTGGTTGATATGTTCTTTTCATAATATTATAATACACCTCCTGTTTTTATAATTATTAATTTTTTAAATAAACATTGCTATTACATTATATAGGAATATTTTTCTTTAGTCAACAAATTATATTATTATTATTTAAATTTATTAACAATTGTTGATAATTTATTTTTAACTTGTTATTTGTTAAAAAGTTTATACTGTGAATAATTCAATTAATATTGAAAAAATTCTTTATTTTTAGCGAAATATGTTGTAAAATTATAAACGAGTAGGTGGTTTTATGAACGTTGATAACTTGTGGAGTGATTTTTTATCCACTATAAAAGAACAAATTAGTTCACTAGCATATAGTACTTGGTTTGAAAATGCTAAAATACATTCAGTTGAAAATAAAACAATTATCATATCAACACCCACGCATATACATAAAAAACAATTAAAAGAGAAATATAATGAACTAATTGAAAAAACATTTAATGATATAACAGGAACAATATTTATTATAGAATATTTCACTGAAGAAGAACTTTCCTCTAATACAAAGGAAGAGAAGAGTATAGGAGTTCCTTTTTATAGTAATAATGAGACTAATTTAAATCCTAAATATGAGTTTGATAATTTTATACTAGGTAATAGTAATAAGGAAGCACATGCTGCTGCATTTAGTGTTGCAGATAATCCTGGTAAAATGTATAATCCTTTATTTATATATGGAAATAGTGGGCTAGGGAAGACTCACCTTATGCATGCGATAGGTAATTATATTACTAAAAATTCAAATAAAAAAGTTCTTTATGTTACTTCAGAAAAATTTAAAAATGATTTTGTTGAAATGAATAAAAAAGATAGTAAAAATAATAATTTTAGTGAAATTGATTTGTTTAAAAGAAAATATAGAGATATAGATGTATTAATAATAGATGATATTCAGTTTTTAGGTGGGGCTCCTAGAAGTCAAGAAGAATTTTTCCATACATTTAATGAATTACATGATTCTAATCGTCAAATTATTATTTCATCTGATAGATCACCTAATGATTTAAAAATATTAGAAGATAGGTTAAGAACTCGTTTTAATTGGGGACTTACAGTTAGTATCTATCCACCTGAGTTTGATTTACGTGTTAATATATTAAAAAGAAAAATTGCTTCTCAAAATTTAATTGTAAAAATAAATGAAGAAGTTATAGAATATATCGCAGTTAATGTTGATAATGATGTTAGACAATTAGAGGGTGCTTTAACTAGAATATGTGCTTACTCAACTATATTTAATATAGATACTGTTACAAAAGAAGTAGCAGAAGAAGCACTTAAAGATCATGTTTCTAAGTCAACAAACTATAAAAATGATATTCAAAAAATTCAAAGGATAGTTGCTGATTATTATAAAATAAGTGTTGATGAGATAAAATCTAAGAAAAGAACTGCTATTATTGCTTATCCAAGACAAATTGCAATGTATATGTGTAGAACTCTTACTGATGAATCTTATCCTAAGATAGGAATTGAATTTGGAGGAAGAGATCATTCTACAGTAATACATGCAGTTGATAAGATTACAAAAGAATTAAAAAATAATGATGAATTATTGAGAATAATTGAAAAATTAAAGCAAAATTATAGTTAACAGTGGACAACTGTAAACTTTGCACAGAATATACACATTTTAAAATATGATAAATTTACAGTGAAATTACAACATTCTTTTATTTATCCACATTATCCACTGTAATAAAAATAATACTTTAATAAAAGGAGAGATAAAAATGTATTTTATTATAAAAAAAGACAAATTATTAGAAAAACTTAACATTGTTGCTAAGGCAGTATCAACTAAAAATTTAATTCCTGCCCTTGCTGGTATAAAATTTGATTTAAATGATAATGGATTATTTTTAACAGCAACTGATAATGATATTACTATAAAAGCAATTATTAATAATGACGATATTGTTTCTAAGAAAAATAATGGTTCGATAGTTTTACCAGGAAGATATATATTAGAAATAATTAGAAAATGTCCAGATGAAGATATAACATTTGAATTAATAGATAATTTAAAAGTATTAATAAGTACATCAAATTATAAAACAAATTTAAATGGTATTGAATTAAGTGATTATCCTAATATAGAATTAGATGAGAATGATAACTTTGTAGTTTTAAACAGTAAGATATTAAAAAATATAATAAATCAAACTAGTTTTGCAGTATCATTAAGTGAAGCAAGACCTATAATAACAGGAGTTAATTTTAAAATAGAGGATAAAATATTAGAAGTAACAGCAACTGATTCTCATAGATTATCAACTAAAACAGTAGAATTAATACAAAGTATTCAAAAACCAGTTAATGTTACAATTCCTGGTAGAAATATAAATGAATTAAAATCTATACTAAATGATGAAGATGAAATAAAAATGTTCTTTTTTGAAAATAAAATATTATTTAAATTTAATGAAATATTATTTCAAACAAGAATATTGAATGGAAATTATCCAAATACATCAAAACTTATTCCAGTAGAATTTGAGTTAGCGATAAAAGTAGGGTTAAGAAATTTATATGATGCAGTTGATAGAATATCACTATTATCAAACGATTATAAAATAAAAATTTCAATTAGTGGAAATATATTAACAGTTTCTTCAACAGTTATAGAAGTAGGAAATGGGGAAGAAAAAATAAATATTGAGAAAAATAATGATATAAATTTAGAATTTACAGTTAATTTTAAATTTTTAACAGATGCTTTAAAAATAATTGAAGATGAAAATATAATTATTTATTTAAATGGGGAAGATAAACCAATAATAATTAAAGGTGAAAATGATAATAGATTAACAGAATTATTATTACCAATTTTAACAAATTAACTACATATGTAGTTTTTTTTATTTTTTGACAAATTTTTTATATTTTATGAATTAGTATATATCCCATGATTTTAGAAAGGAGAGGTTTTGATTGAAAGATTATGATATAAATACAGGTACACTTGCTATTATACCTATAGATGAAAATTCAACAAGGATAGTAGAAGTAGATAATGATTTTATAGTAATGGAAAATTCAATGAAAATAATTGATAAAAGTTGTAAATATTTTGGTAGTAGTTATAATGGGAGATTAGCAGGGACTAAGAATATGATAGGAGTTAATTATAAAGCACCTATTGTAATTGAAGATAGTAAAAGTATAATATTTTTTCCAATATCTTCACCAAGATTGAATGAGTGCTTGTGGATATCTTTTAAAAATATAGAATCATATGAAAGAGTTGTTAATGAAAATAAAACTCTTGTCAAATTTAATTCTGGATATACATTAACATTACCAATATCTCATTTTTCATTTTCAAATCAATTGCTTAGATCATCTAGATTAGAAAATGTATTAAATTTAAGAAAAAATCGCTTATAATTACTTAAAAAGATTAGAAATAATCTTTTTTCATGGTATAATTATATATGTATAGAGATAAGGTGTGTATAACATGATAATAGAAAATTTAGCATTATATAATTATAGAAATTATTCTCTTTTAAACCTTAAATTTAATAAAAAATTAAATATAATTATAGGTAATAATGGAGAAGGAAAAACTAATATATTAGAAAGTATATATGTTCTTGCTATTACAAAATCTTTTAGAGATTCTGAATGTGAAAATTTAATTTCTTTTAATGAACCAAATGGTATAATTAAATGTAAATTAAATAAAAACAGTCAAAAAACTGAATTAAAAATAGAGTTTTATAAAGATAAAAGAAATAAAAAAATATATATAAATGATAAACAAATAAAAACATATAATGACTATCTTACTAATTTGAATGTTATATTATTTTCACAAAATGATATGGATATAATAAGAGGAGCACCTTCTATAAAAAGAAAATATCTTAATGTAGAAATTGGACAAATGTCCAATAAATATCTTAGTTTAGTTAATGAATACAATAAATATTTAAAACAGAGAAATGATTTGCTTAAAAAATATGATGACAAGAATGAAAGTAATAAAATTTTATTAGAAATATTGACTTCAAAATTAATAGAAAAGGGTAGTTTAATATATGTATATAGAAATGATTTTATTACAAATATTAATTCTAAAATAGGTAAAATATATCAATTTTTTACTGGATTATCAAATTTAAAAATTAAATATATTAATTCAATTACTTTTGATAATTATGAATTAAGTTTTATAAGAGAAGAGATGATGAAGAAATTTAATCGAATCATGTCTAAAGAGATAATACAAGGTTCTACTTTAATTGGTCCACACAGAGATGATTTTATTTTTGATTTAGATTCAAATGATTTATCTTTATTTGGTTCTCAGGGACAACAAAGATTAGCCATAATATCATTGAAATTAGCAGAAATAGAATTACTTAAAGAAAGTACAGGGCATAATCCAGTTGTATTGCTAGATGATATATTTAGTGAATTAGATAAAGTAAGAAGAAATAAATTATTGGATTTTATTAATAAAAATATTCAGACTATTATAACTACTACAGATATTAAAAGTATTAATAAAAAGTATATTAAAAATTCTAAAATAGTAACAATTAAAAATGGAAATATTTATAAAGAAGAGGTGGAGTGAAATGGAAACAAATAATACACATTATGATGCGTCTGATATTCAAGTATTGGAAGGATTGGAAGCAGTAAGAAAAAGGCCTGGTATGTATATAGGTACTACTAGTGTTAAGGGATTACATCATTTAGTATGGGAAATTGTAGATAATGCTATAGATGAAGCACTTGCTGGGTATTGTGATGATATAGAGGTAATTATAAATAAAGATAACTCTATAACTGTAAAAGATGATGGTCGTGGTATTCCAGTTGGAGTACATAAGAAAACAGGATTATCAACAGTAGAAACAGTATATACAGTATTACATGCTGGTGGTAAATTTGGTGGAGGAGGATATAAAGTATCTGGAGGTCTTCATGGAGTAGGTGCTTCTGTTGTTAATGCACTTAGTTCATGGGTTGAGGTAAAAGTTTACCAAGGTGGTAAAATTTACTTTATTAGATTTGAAAATGGTGGGCATACTGTTAAACCACTTGAAGAAATTGGTAATTGTGATATAGAACGAACAGGTACGACTGTAACATTTAAACCAGATCCTGAAATATTTACTGAAACAACAGTATATGATTATGATACTTTAAGAACACGTATACGTGAACTTGCATTTTTAAATAGAGGTTTAAGAATTATACTATGTGATGATAGATCTATTGAACCAAAAAAGGAAGAATTTGTATATGAAGGTGGAATAAGTGAATATGTACAAATGCTTAATGAAAATAAAACACCTATTCATGATAAAATTATTCATTTAGAAGGAACTGAAGATGATATATCTATTGAAGTTGCATTACAATATAATTCTGGTTTTTCATCAAATGTGTATTCATTTACTAACAATATAAATACTTATGAAGGTGGAACACATGAAGATGGAGTAAAAATAGCTTTAACTAGAATTATTAATAACTATGCAAAAAATAGTAATATATTAAAAGATAAAGATGATTCTCTTACAGGTGATGATGTTAGGGAAGGTTTAACTATGATTGTTTCTTGTAAACATCCAAATCCTCAATTTGAAGGACAAACTAAAACTAAATTAGGTAATAGTGAAGTTAGAAAAATAGCAAGTGATATATTTTCTGAAGGTTTTGAGAGATTTTTATTGGAAAATCCAGAATCTGCTAAAATAATAGTAGAAAAATCAATAACTGCTTCTCGTGCAAGAATGGCTGCGAAAAGAGCAAGAGAATTAACTCGAAGAAAAGGTGGATTAGAACTTACTAATCAATGGGGTAAGTTAGCAGATTGTTCATCAAAAAATCCTGAAATATCTGAGATATTTATAGTGGAAGGAGATTCAGCAGGTGGACAAGCAAAGCAGGGAAGAGATGCTAAAACTCAAGCAATTTTACCTTTAAGAGGAAAAATATTAAATGTTGAAAAGGCAAGATTAGATAAGATTTTAGCAAATGAAGAAATAAGAAGTATGATTACTGCTTTTGGTACAGGTATTGGTGAAGATTTTGATTTAAGTAAATTAAGATATCATAAAATAATTATAATGACAGATGCTGATGTAGATGGTTCTCATATTAGAACACTTCTTCTAACACTATTTTACCGCTTTTTTAGACCTATTATAGAGGCAGGACATGTTTATGTAGCCCAGCCACCTTTATATAAAATTACGCATGGTAAAACGTTTAAATTTGTATTAACAGATGAAGAAAGAGATGAGTATATTGCATCTTTGCCTCCTACGACTAAATGTGTTATTAATCGTAATAAAGGTTTAGGTGAAATGGATAAAGAGGAATTATGTGATACTACAATGAATATAGAGCATAGAACATTAAGAAAAATTACTCTTGAGGATGCAATTTTGGCTGATAAGGTATTTGAAATTCTTATGGGTGAAGAAGTAGAACCAAGAAGAAAGTTTATTGAAGATAATGCTCTTAATGTAGAAAATTTGGATATTTAGAGGTGATATGAAATGGATAGATTAGATAATAAAAATATAGTAGATGAAATGCAAAGATCATTTCTAGAATATTCAATGAGTGTTATAATTTCAAGAGCACTTCCAGATGTTAGAGATGGTATGAAGCCAGTTCATAGAAGAATTTTATACACAATGTTAGAATCAGGTTTTACTCCTGATAAAGGTTATGTAAAATGTGCTAAAACTGTTGGTGCAGTTATTGGTAACTACCATCCTCATGGTGATACTGCAGTTTATGATGCAATGGTAAGAATGGCACAGGAATTTAGTTATAGACATGTTTTAATTGATGGTCATGGTAATTTCGGTGCAATTGATGGTAGTACAGCAGCAGCATATCGTTATACTGAATCAAGAATATCAAAAATTGCTATGGAATTACTTAGAGATATCAACAAGGATACTGTAGATTTTACAGATAATTTTGATTCATCTAGGAAAGAACCAGTAGTTTTACCATCTAGGTTTCCGAATATTTTAGTAAATGGTACCATGGGTATTGCAGTTGGTATGGCTACAAATATTCCACCGCATAACTTAGGCGAAATTATTGATGGATGTGTTGCATATATAGACAATAGGGATATTGATACTTTAGGATTAATGCAATATATTAAAGGTCCAGATTTTCCAACAGGTGGTAGTATCCTTGGAAATAGTGGAATAAGAAAGGCATATGAAACAGGTAGAGGAACAATATCTATCAGAGGTAAAGTTGATGTTGTAGAGAAGAAGGATAGATATGAACTAGTAATAACTGAGGTTCCATATCAAGTAAATACTTCTGCACTTATAACTAGAATAGCTGAACTTGTAAGAGATAAGGTAATTGATGGAATATCAGATTTAAGGGAAGAAACTTCTTTCCAAGATGGTATGAAAATAGTTATTGAATTAAAAAGAGATGCTAATCCAAATGTTGTTCTTAATAATTTGTATAAACACACTCAATTACAAGCTTCTTATGGTATAAATATGTTAATGATTAATCAAGGTAAACCACAAATAATGAATTTAAAGGAAGTTATTAGTAGTTACATTGATTTTCAACGTGAAGTTATCTACAGGAGAACTCAGTTTGATTTAAATAAGGCTTTAAATCGTGCACATATATTGGAAGGCTTAAAGATTGCTTTGGATAATATTGATGAGGTTATTAAGATAATTAAGGAAGCAGAAAGTGATATTATTGCAAAAGAACAATTAAATTCTAAATTTAATTTGGATGATGTACAATGTGAAGCAATTCTAGAAATGAAGTTAAGAAAATTAACTGGATTAGAAAAAGAAAAAGTAATAGAAGAATTAGAATCTTTATTGAAGTTAATTGAGGAATTAAGAGAAATTCTTGGAAGTGAAGAAAGAATATTTAATGTAATAAAAACAGAACTATTAGAAATAAGAGATAAATATGCTGATGAAAGAAAAACTAATATTGATATGTCTGCTATTGATTATATTGAAGATGAATCTTTAATACCTGTTGAAGATGTAATAATTACTTTAACTAATAAAGGATATATTAAACGTGTTACAAGTGAAACTTATAAGGTACAAAATCGTGGTGGTGTAGGTATAAAAGGGATGACTACAAATGAAGAGGATTTTGTTGAAAATATAATATCAACAACAACACATGATTATTTATTATTCTTCACAAATAAAGGAAAAGTTTATAGGATAAAGGGTTATGAGGTTCCAGAATTTAGTAGACAATCTAAGGGATTACCAATAGTAAACTTATTACAACTTGATTCTGATGAAGTGGTAAGAGAAATGTTAAAGATTAGTTCTAATGAAGAAAATAAATATTTAGTATTTGGTACTAAGAATGGATTAGTAAAAAGAACACAAATTTCTGAATTTGATAATATAAGATCATCAGGAAAAATAGCAATAACTCTAAAGGAAGACGATGAGTTGAAATCTGTTAAGAAAACAACTGGGAACAATGAAATTTTAATGGCATCTTCTAATGGAAGAATGATTAGATTTGATGAAAATGAAATAAGAGTTATGGGTAGAACAGCATCAGGTGTTAGAGGATTAGACATTGGTGATGGAACTTGTGTTGGATGTGAAGTCGCTAGTATTGATGAACAGGTGTTAGTAATTACAGAAAATGGTTATGGTAAAAAAACTCAAATAGATGAATATAGACTTACTCACAGGGGAAGTAAAGGAGTAAAGGCATTAAATATAACTGATAAAAACGGAAGTATAGTTTCATTTAAAATGGTTACAGGAGATAAAGATTTAATGATAATAACTAATACAGGTATTATTATAAGAATGCCTTTAGATCAGGTTTCAAAAACAGGACGTGTTGCTCAAGGAGTAAGGTTAATTAATTTGAAGGATGATACAAAGGTATCTACTGTAGCATTACTAGATAAGACAGATGAAAGTGAAATGTTAGGTGAAGAAGAATAGTATATTAACTATTCTTTTATTATGCAAAGGGATATAATGTTTCACGTGGAACATAAAGGTAAGAAGGAAAGAACAAAGTAAGGAT
>CAOKET010000031.1 GCA_948467605.1 uncultured Mycoplasmatota bacterium
TAATACCTCCTTAGAGGTAAGTATATATTATTAATACTACACATGTAAAACTACAGATATTTAATATATTATAAAAAGATATAACTAATTTTTATTTTTTATTAGTCATATCTTTTATTTTTGTTATTATATCTATTCTATTTTATAAGGTTTGTAGTTTTATTAAATAATGAAAAAAGAGCATTAAGCCCTACTTACATACTTTCCATCTTTTGAAGAAATAATTATTTTTTCTCCTTCCTCAATAAATAATGGAACTTTAATAACCATACCTGTTTCTAAAGTAGCATCTTTTTGCGCTCCACTAGTTGTATTACCCTTTACTGCTGGTTCAGTTGAAGTAACTAACATTTCTATTTTTTCTGGTAAGTTAACTCCTAATAACTCTCCCTCATAAAAGTTAATATCTACTTCCAAATTTTCTTTTAAATACTCTTTAGCATCTCCTAATTGTTTAGCACTTAATTCAACTTGATTATAATCATTCATATTCATAAATATGTAGTTATCTCCATCTGTGTATAGAAATTGCATTTTCGCTTTTTCTATATGAGCAGTTGGAACCTTTATTCCTGAATTGAACGTAATTTCAATAACCGCACCTGTTCTTAAATTCTTAAGTTTCGTTCTTACAAACGCAGCCCCTTTACCTGGTTTTACATGTTGAAATTCGATAACTTGATATAAGTTACCTTCATAAGAAATTGTAACACCTGTTTTAAAATCATTTACATTGATCATACTTTAAACCTCCTATAAATTAATACTTGATTTTATATTTTTAATAGCATTATACACATCATTAGTATCTTCTTTACTTAACTCTACACTTATGCTTTCCCTAATCCCACATTTATCTACTATTGCAGGAATACTAATATATACACCTGTTTCCATATCATATGAGGATACCGTTAATATTTCTTTTTTATCATTTATTATAACATTTGTAAGATACGCTAGAGAACATCCCTTTAAATAAGGACTATTTACAAAATTAGTTTTAAACTCTTTTTCTATACTTTTTAATTGATCAGAATTTAAACAATCATTTATATTCATAACACCAATATTTGAAATATTCCATGGAATAATATAACTATCATTATCACCTAATACATAAGAGTTTATGCACCTATTACTTAAATTAAGTTTATCTGCTACAAGATTACTTAAATAATTTGTCTCTGCCATAGTACCAATCCCAATAACTTTATGTGTTGGAACTAAAGAAGAACTAAACACAAAATAAGAATCTATATTTACATTATCTGTTGCAATTAAATATATTCCATCAAATTTATTTTCTTTAGCATTTTTTACTATTTCTCTAATAGTATTAGTATCTTGCTTACCTGTTATAACAAAAATAGAAGCATCACCACAAGAATTATAATTACCTGACTTTATATTTATACTAGATTTAAAAAAAGAAGCGTGTGTATTTAAAAATATTTCATCTATATTTTCTTGCTTCTCATTTATAAATACTACTTCGCAGGTATTTATATCTTGATTAACTAAGGAATAAATATAATTTTTATTAGTTTCAAATGAGCCAATAACAACTATTTTATTCATATTATTTCTTTTCTTCTCTATGTAATGTAGATTTTCTACATTTTGGGCAATAATGGTTTAACTCTAAACGCTCTGGATTATTTTTTTTGTTTTTACTTGTAGTCTTTGTTTTATTTTTACATTCAGTACAAACCATCATAATAATATTTCTATTCTCTGCCTTTGCCATTTAATTCTCCTCCTTCTTGTTCACATAAGGTAATTATACCATAAGTTTTTAATTTGTGCCAAAAAAATGATTAGAAATTCTAGAAGATATTCTTTTATGCATATTACTTACATATCCATTTGAATTATTTGGTCTAGAAACATCTGGTGCGATTACTACTATACTCATAGTTGGATTATCATTAGGGGCATAACCTATAAACGATTTTGTTATTGTTTCTGTATCAATTGAACCGTCGTTATCACTGTCATAAAAACTTTCACTCGTTCCTGTTTTACCAGATGGATTTGGTGAATTACCCATAAATCCACTTCCTAAACCACCTTTCATAACCGCATTGAATGCCTCTCTTATCCTATTCATATGTTTCCACTCTAAACCAATATTATTTAATAAGGTAGGCTCATAGTTATAAATAACACTTTGATCACTAGATGATTTAACTGTTTTTAGAAGTTGTGTTTTTAGCCGTTTTCCCCCATTAGCAATAGTATTAATATATTGTGAAAGTTGTATAGGCGTATAACTGTCATATTGACCTATAGAAAAGTTAAGATAAAGTCCTGCATCTTGTTTTACACCTTTATATCCAGTGCTTTCAACAGGCAAATCTATTCCTGTTTTTACACCTAAACCGTATTCTGCAAACGTATTTCTATATAATTCGAAATATTTTGGATCAATATATGCATACTTATTATAACTATATTTTATTCCCGCTACTTTAAGCGCCGTTCTAAATTGATATGAATTTGAAGATAATTGTATAGCGCGTATGTCATTTAAAGTACCAAGATTTTTACTCCATGAGCATTTTTCTTTAACACCACTTAATTTTATACAAGAATCTACAAATGTAGTTCCAATATCAATCGCACCAGTCTTATATCCAACTGTAAGAGATGCACCCTTTACTACTGAACCAACAGTTATTGGAGAAGTTGTAATACCAGGTGTATAATCATATACCTTAAAAGATGATATCTGATTATCCCATATTAATTGTTTACCTGCCATAGCAAGTATCTCACCTGTTTGTGGATCAGATATTACAGAAAATACTTTATTGAAATATTCTGTATTTGGTTCACTTTTTGTTTTATACATCTCATCTATCATAATTTCTTCTAATTTTTGTTGTAAGTCTATATCGATTGTAAGATACAAATCATTTCCTCTTTTTCCTTCACTAACTAAAATATAATCATTATTACTAGATAATTTATATACTGATTTTTCACCCTTTAAATATGATTCATATTGATATTCTAGGTAACTAGTGCCAACTCTATCAGTAAGAGAATATCCTAAAGCAAGATATTCATCTTTTAATTCAAGCGGAAGACCTTGAGATGATGTAGATACTTTTCCAAAAATAGTTTTCAATGTATCTCCATATAAATATATTCTATCCCAATCAAGTTTTACATTAAAACCACTTAATGCTTCAATATTAGTTGCAATATAAGCATATTCCTCATCAGTTACATTATCATTTTTAATTATTTTTTCATCATAAGAATATCCAGTATTCATCAAGTAATATATATATATTGCTTCTTTATCTTCCTCATTATATTTTTCTATATCTTTATCAGTTACCCTAGAAAACTTTAATTTATATATATCATCATTACTAAGCTTTCTTTCAGAATATTTCTTTTTTTCATCATCAGTAAGACGATTTGAGGCCTCTTTTGAATTAGTTAAAATCCAGTAATTTTTTAAATCCACAACACTTAATTTAGAATAATCTACATTTATATTTTTAGATAAAGTATACGCTAATTTTATTTCATCTTTTGTAGTTATATTTTTTTGCTTTTTATAGTATATAGTTTTAATAGCAACATTATCTACTAGTAACTTGCCATTTCTATCATAAATTCTACCCCTTGGTGCAGATGGTCCATCTATCAATGTAACAGAGGCATCTAATAGTTTTTCTTTATATTCCTGGGTCTTACCAACTTGTAAGTTTACTAATTTTAAAAATATTATAAGAAAGATTAAAACCACGATAAAAATAAAACAAAAATATCTTCTGTTTATTAATTCATTTGAAACATGATATTTAGTACTAGAAACTTTATACTTTTTTCTCATAATATTTCCCTCAATATTATTATAACTTATTACCAATAAGACATACAAACATTTTTTATATCATATTATATTATAGGTGATAAAAATGTATGATTTTTTAATAAAAAAATATGTAGAAAGAATTACTCATGACGATATAACAAAATTTGCTTTAAAAGAAGGAATAACATTAACCGATGATGAAACTGATGTAATATATAATTATATAAAGAAAGATTGGAGAACTTTTTATTACGGAAATCCAAGAGCACAACTAGATGAAATGAAGGAATTGTTATCAGAAGAAGCATATAAAAAGGTAGAAAGTTTATATATTGAGGCAAAAAATAAAATAAATAATAAATTTTAAAAATAGAAACTTATTAAATGTTTCTATTTATTTTTATCTCTAATTTCTGTAATCATATTAGGATTAAACACCCTAGATTTAATCATCATTATTTCTTCTTTAAATGGTGGGTAAAGTCGTTCTTTACTAATAGGTGTTTCTGTAATATATGGAGTTTCTAATATCTTTGGTATATTTTTTAATCTAGGATTATAAATTATATCTAATAGTGTATCAAAACCTATTTTTCCAAATCCGATATTATCATGTCTATCTTTTCTAACACCTCGTTCATTATAACTATCGTTTACATGAATACAGCCAATTTTATCAATACCTATTTTTTTATCTATATAATCTAAAGTTTCATCAAATTTTTTTAAATCATATCCTCTATCATTCATATGACAAGTATCCAAACATATCATTATTTTGTCCTTTAGTTTAACACCATTCATTATAATAAAAATCTCATCTAAACTCCCTAGTTCGCTTCCCTTACCAGTCATTGTTTCAAGACATATCTTAATATCGTCATCTTCTTTTAAAATTCTATTTAAGGCATTTATTATATTATTTAACCCAACATCAACACCAAGTGATACATGACTTCCGGGATGCAATACTATTTTTTTAACACCAAATTTTATACATCTATCTAATTCTTGTCTTAAAAAATTAATTGCAAATTCATAACTTTCTGGTACCTTATTGTTTGCTAAATTTACTATATATGGAGCATGAACAATAACATTTTTAAGTAAAATATTATTTTTTTTCATAAGTTCATATGCTTCTTCTATAAGTTTATTATTTATAGGTAATCTAACTGTATTTTGAGGTGCTCCTGTATAAAACATAAAAGCATTTTCACCATACTCCACTGCCTGTTTTACACATCCTAATAACTGTTCCTTACCATTATAATTTACGTGTGATCCTATTATTAATTCGTTATTCATAACTTTCTCCATTCCAATAATATTATAGCATATAGCAAAAAAAATAGATATAAAAAACTATATCTATTTAGAAATATTAACTACCTGATTCTGGTGTTGTTGCTGTATATTTAGTAATTTGAGCATCTTTAATATCTTTAGCATCAGTAGCTGTTACTGTATAATTATCATCGTGTACTGCCACTAATTCAAAAGTATATACACCATTTCCATTATCAGTAATCTTAATTGTTCCACCTTTTAATGTTTGGCTATCCATTGGTACTTTTGTTACATCAATTGAATATTTTTTCTCAGTTTCATCATAAGTTAAAGCATCTGCTGCTAGATCACTATCATTCATAGCACGTAGAGCCATTTGAGTTTTCATACTTTCAACATATAGTAATACTTGATTCTTGAAAGTATTCTTTTTAGCCTTTTCTAATACCCCTAATATTGTTGGTGCTGCTATAAGTAAGATTATAGCAAGAATTGCAATTACTGTTAGTAATTCGATTAATGTAAAACCTTTTTTATTTTTCATTTACTTCTATCCTCCTATTTATTTTACATTCTAACTATATCATCACATCCTGTTATTGTCAATTGTTATTTTAAAAAAATAGATACAGTTTACATAAATATTATTTACCTTATTTATAATAATATACACTTATATATTCTAATAAATTTATTACCATATCTTTTTTCCTTGTCAATTCTAAATCCGTGTGTATCACCCGGAGTTATATCACTATATTCTAAAATAATAATCCCATCATTTTTTAAAATTTTATTATCAAAAATAAACTTAAAAATTTCATCAGTTACATCCATCTTATATGGAGGATCTAAAAAAATTATATCAAACTTAATATTTTTTAATTTTAATGTATTTAAAATTTTTAGGTAATCTCCTAAATAGACCTCTGAATAATCTTGTATTTTAAAATTATTTATATTTTTATTAATTACTTCTATACATTTCTTATTATTGTCACAAAATATAACCTTTTTAGCACCATTACTAATTGCCTCTATTCCAAGAGAACCACTCCCAGCAAAAAGATCTAAGCAAATACTATTATTTAATTTAGTGTTAATAGTTGCAAATAAACTTGACTTTACTCTATCCATTGTAGGTCTTGTACCATCAATATTATCACCTAATATAACTCTTGATTTTAAAAATCCACTTATTACTCGCATATTACATACATCCTTTTTTATCTATTAGTGCATTTAACTTTTTATTTAATTTAAATATTATTAAATTAAGTTCTTGTTCATATGTTAAATACTCCCTAATAACATCATTACTATATAAATTAGTTTTAGCATCTTTTAAATCACTATCTAATTTTTCTTTACTCTTATTAAATATTTTTATAAGACTTTGTAACTCTTCATCTTCATTTATTTTTTTCTTATTTTCTTCTAATTTTTTTATTAAATCACAATTTTCTAATTCATCAATTAAATTATATAATGCTTCTCTTATATTATTATCCATAACTCACCATTTTTATTATACTTAAAATCAAAAAAATAAGTCAACAATTTTGACTTATTTAAGTGCATTAACAAACTTAGTTATCATATCTATATTATTTATTATTTGTTCAAATCTATCACTTTTTCTAAGTTTATACTTTTCTTTCATTTCAGATTCAAAAATAACAAAATTTTTAGGATCTCTATTAAGATATTTATACCATCTAGAATTTTCATGTAAATATTTAAGTAAATATGGATTATTTTTTATTTTAAATTGCAAATCTAATGTCATTAATCTTCAAACCTTTGATATATAGGTCTTGGTGTATAAGTAGATGTTTTAACGCCATCATCCTTTTTTAAAAGTCCTTGTACTAAGCCAATTCCTTTTTGTATTGTCTCTATATTTCCTTGTAATTGATTCATATCTATTTGTTTTAGATATGCAAAAACATCACTTAAACCTATCTTTTTTTCCTCAGTATTAGTACTTTTCTTTTCGATTGACGTTTTTTTATTTAAGTATTCTGACCAGGCATCATCATCTTCACCATATAAATCCCACATCTCATAAAATTTTTGCCATGTCATACTTCCACCATTGACATGAGTAATGAGTTCTCTATGCTTTTTTACAAATTCCTTAAACTGCTCCTTCTTCTCCATACTATCACCTATTAAAATTATATGTGATATAAATCATAAAGTGACAAATTATAACAAAAAAATGTTAATTATCTTTTTTGCCAAAAATCGTTTTAATATCAATATCTGTTTTTAATAAATATTTTTGTCTACTAATAGCAGTATCTGAAAAATTTGAACCAAGAACACTAACTTTTGATAATATTTCCTCTGCCTTATCTAAATTTAATTGTTCATTAGGTATTGAAACTGCACTAGCAAAAAGCTTGTCGTATGCTAAAGAATCTAAGTAAAAGATTCGATTTAATTCTGAAAAAGATATGGTTCCTCTTTCAAAAAGTACAGTTAATTCCTTTATTCTATTATTTTTTTGTTCAGTTAAATACCTATATTCTGGTAAATTACGAATATATTTAAGTCGGTCTATAATGTCAATGTTGTCTATACAACCATTATTATGTATGTCCGCTATTAAAGCATGATTTCTAATTTTAAATTCTAATCCAGCTATTTGTTCTATAACATTATTAACATCATTTTTCCCCTTTAATAAACCTTGAATAATTTCATGAATATTAATACTACCACCTATAATACCTGTATACCCACCAAGTTCATATATATAATTAAGTAATCCAAATTCATTTGCTGTATCCCCGATTCCACCAATATTTTTTATTTTGTAATCTTTTAATTTATTAAGAGTAATATCTACTGCTTCTTCCTTACAATCTATAAAGTAAACATCAAGACCATAAATATTTGTCATACCACCACGTCCATATTGTTCTTCTACTTTAGGATTACAAGATATATTACTCTCAAAGTAAATGATTTTATCTCTATATTCTTCTAATATGCTATCTGAAAGCATTTTAAAAATTTTAGCTAAACCTCCTGGAGTATTATGATTAACAGATGATATTATAACTAAAAAATTATTTACAGAAAGAAACTTATTAAGCATCAAAGATACTTTTTCACATTCCTTTTTAGCATCTTCATTTGTCACAATTTCTCTTTCATCAAGTAATGTTCCAAAAAGATCAGAAAACAAAATATTATATTCTTTTTCACTATTCAATGTATTAGATGATTCACCTTTTACTAACTCACTCATAATAATCACCTCTTTTATTAGTTATAATAACATAAATTTTAATATGAATACAAGCAAAAAACAGTGAAAACTCACTGTTCTAATAATCAATATCATCTAAAAAGTCATCTATTGTTAATATTTTTTCATCTATTTCTTTTAAGTCAATATTTTCTTCTATATGTAACTCTTCTATATCATCCTCTATTTGTTTACTAGATATTACCTCATCACCTATTAAAGAAACTTCTAATATTTTATTTTTGGTGATACTACTTCCTACACTACTTCTATCAACTATTGGAAGTGAATTTAATTTTATAGCAAAGTCCTCTTTTTCAGTTTTAATACTTACTATACTCTTTGGATCAACTACAAAACTTGCTACAAACTTATTTAAATTACTTTTTACCTCCCTAATTAATTGAATGCCTCTTTTAGCACGACTTGTTATTGGAATATCTATAATTCTAACTCTTTTTCCATGCCCTTTATCAGTAATTAATGATACAAATTCCTGATGCTCATATACATGTCCACCAATTACAAAGTCATCTTTTAGATTAATAGATTTTACACCAGATGCCTTTAATCCAACTACTGGTATTTCAGAAACATCATATATAAGTCCATAACCATTATTGGTTACAACTAAAACATTACTATCAGATGAATCTGTTACACTTACTAATAAATCATCATTTTTTAAGCTCATACAATTTATTGGTTTACTATATCTTTGAACCTTAAATTCATTTATATTAGTACGTTTTGTCATACCATCTTTAGTAAAGAACGTTATTATCTTATTTTCAAAATTACCTGAAAGAATAGTTTCAACTATTTTTTCATTAGATTGAAGTGTAATTATATTACTTATATGAGTTCCTAATTCTTTCCACTTTAATTCAGGTATTTCATATACTGGTACATATAAATAATTACCTAAATTAGTAAACATCAATATTACATCCAAGGTATTTAATTCATATATGTGTTTAACGCTATCCCCTTGTTTTAAAGCAGTTCCTTCATCTTTAGATGAATTGTAACTTCTCTTTGATACACGTTTTACATAGCCCTCATTTGTTACAACTACTATTACTTCTTCCTCTTTTATAAGTGAAGTTGTATCTATCTTAAGTTCAGTTACTTCTTCCCTTACTTCAGTTTTTCTAGGTGTTGCATATTCATTCTTAATATCTAATAATTCCTTCTTCATTACATTTTTCATCTTAGTTTCACTAGATAATATTGCAGATAAACCAGCCATAATTTTCTCTAAACTTGCTAATTCAGTTTCTAATTCCTCTATATCTGTATTTGTAAGACGATATAATTGTAATTCAACTATTGCTTTAGCCTGTTTATCAGTAAAACCATATTGATTTACTAAATTAGTTTGAGCATCTGCCTTATTTTTACTAGCACGTATTGTCTTAATTACATCATCTAGTATAGATATTGCTTTAATTAATCCTTCAATCAAATGATATCTTTCTTTAGCATGTGCTAAATCAAATTCAGTCCTCTTAGTAATAACCTCTTTTTGATGTGCTAAATAAGCATCTAGACAATCTAATAAACCAAGTAATTTTGGTCTTCTATTTACAATAGCAATCATATTGAAGTTATAATTAATTTGAAGTTCTGTGTTTTTTAGTAAATAATTAGTTATTAATTCAATATTAGCATCTTTTTTAATATCTATTACAAGTCTTAATCCCTCTCTATCAGACTCATCCCTTGCCTCAATTATTCCTTCGATTTTTTTCTCTATTCTAATATCTTCAATTCTTTTAGCAAGATTAGCTTTATTTACTTCATATGGAATTTCAGATACTACTAACTGAGTACATCCTTTTCCAGGTATTATATCTATCTTAGATTTAACTACTATTTTTCCTTTTCCTGTTTTATACGCCTGTTTAACGCCTTCAATACCTTCAATTATTCCACCAGTTGGAAAATCAGGTGCTTTAATATGTTGCATAATAGATTCTAGTGTGCAACTTGGATTATCAATTCTCTCAATACAAGCATCTATTACTTCTCCTAGATTATGAGGTGGTATATCTGTTGCGTATCCTGCACTTATACCAGTTGAACCATTAACTAGCAAATTAGGAAATCTAGCAGGTAGTACAGTTGGCTCTAGTGCCTTATCATCATATGTTGGGGCATATACCACTGTATCTTTGTCGATATCTCTTAACAATTCTCCAGCAATCTTAGATAACCTTGCTTCAGTATAACGAGATGCAGCAGGTGGATCTCCATCCATACTACCATTATTACCTTGCATGTCGACATAAGGAGTATTAAGTTTCCAATCTTGACTCATTCTAACTAAAGCATCATAAATTGATGAATCTCCATGTGGATGGTAATTACCCATTACATTACCAACTGCCTTAGCACTCTTTCTATAATCTTTATCATATGTATTCTTGTCTTTAAACATAGAAAATAAAATACGTCTTTGAACAGGCTTCATACCATCCCTTGCATCTGGAATTGCCCTATCTTGAATTATAGTTTTACAATAACTGCCAAACCTAACACTCATTAATTCTTCTAAACTATAATCGTATATTTTTTTTGCTATTTCATTATCTTGCATAACATCACCATATAATCATTATAGTATTTATTTTAATATTTTTGCAAGTGAAAACAAAAAAAAGATGAAACTAATCATCTTTTCTTATATAATTTTCCCTTAACTTCACTATCTAAATCCAAAATTTCTTCTACTGAAGATAAATTTCTTACATTATGTGAATCTAATGCATTTTCAATATATTTTGGAATATCAGTATATTTTATTTTTCCTTTTAAAAATTCTTCTACTGCAACCTCATTTGCTGCATTTAAAACTACCTGTGCACTATGTCCTGCTTTTATTGCATCAAAAGCAGATTTTAAGCAACGGAATTTATCCAAATCTGGTTTTTCAAACACTAATTGCCTTATAGCAAATAAATCTAATTTTTCTAAATTATTTGGTAATCTATTTGGATAATTAAGAGCATACGCTATAGGTATTTGCATATCTTTAGGGCCAATATTAGCCATAATTGTACCATCCTTAAATTGAACCATAGAATGAACTAAACTTTGTCTATGAACTACTACTTCTATATTTTCTGGTAAAGTATCAAATAACCATCTTGCTTCAATTACTTCAAATCCTTTATTCATCATTGTAGATGAATCAATTGTAACTTTTGGTCCCATTTTCCAAGTCGGATGATTGAGTGCTTGAGATACTGTAATATTATCTGTTATTTCTTTATCAAAGAATGGACCACCAGATGCGGTTAGTAATATTTTATCTATTTTATTATTACTTTCCCCATTTAAGCATTGCATAATTGCACTATGTTCACTATCAACAGTTAATAAATTAGTATTATATTCTTTAGCCAAGTTCATAATAAATGAACCACCTGTTACTAATACTTCTTTATTAGCAAGCGCTACATTTTTAGTATGTTTAATCATATTATAAGTTGGTTCTAAACCAGATATTCCAACTAATGCTGATACTGCTATATCAGAGTCATCTAATTGTGATATTGCTCTTAAGCCATCTTCACCATAATATACGTCTACATTAGGAAACTTTTCTTCTAAAATAACAGCATTAAGATATGATGTAATATATACATGTTTTGGATTATACTTGATTATTTGCTCTATTAACTTATCTATATTTTTACCTGCTACTAGAGTTGTTACACAAAACTTATCAGGATTTTCATCAACAACTCTTAAAGTAGTTGTTCCAATTGAACCAGTTGAACCAAATATTGCTAATCTTTTCATAATATTCCTCCTAAAAATTCTATGATTTTTATAATATTATAATTGACTTTAAATGTCAATAAATAAGAAAAAAAGATTTGAGTTTATAAGGTAATAATTTAACCTTTTAATTTCAATCTTCTTTAATATATTTTTTAATCAATTTATCAATATCAGTTTTCTTTATAGGTTTTACTATACATCCACTAAATC
>CAOKET010000032.1 GCA_948467605.1 uncultured Mycoplasmatota bacterium
TATAGTTATGGGATAGTTCCAACAACGTGTAGAGCGACTGGTTCATGTACAAGTTCATCTAAACAAAATATTTGTATTATGTTAAAAGATGGGATTGATAAACTTGAGATTCACAAATATGCTGAATCTTATTGCAAGGGAGAGGTTTGTGGAGGTGGACCTACTGGTAATAATACTCCAACAGGTCCTACACAAGATGCGATTGGTACTTATAATCGATGTATGAATAATTGTGTTTATTCAGTATATATTAGCAAGGGATGCCAATTGAGTTCAAATGTAAATATATGTATGGCGTCTATTAAATCATCATGGGTAAATCCACAACATGAATATTGCTCGACATTAGCAAGCAATGAAGGAAATAAGGAGGCTGCTATGGTTCCTGCTAATTCAACATTTCTTAGGGATTCTGTAAGTAGTTCAAAGAGTAAATCAGTGTATAACAGTTGTTATGAAAGATATAAAGTAGAGAAACATTATAATGAGTGTACAAATTATGATTATACTGCTACTAAAAAGGAAACATACACAATAGATGTAACAACATATTATTATGATATAAATTATAGTTATAGTAGTACATGGACAAAAGGATATAAAGCAACATATTCAAGCGCAACATTATCAAAAACAAGTATAAATGCATATTATAGGACATATACAGCAAATAATCTAATATATAAAAGAGAACACACCATTACATATAATAGTGTATTAGTTAAACCTAAGAAGACTATTTACTAAAAAACTCTTAGTACTTTTGTACTAAGAATTTTTTTACATCATATACATAGAATTATCAGATTTAAATGGTTGATCTAATTGATTCGTAGTTTGATAGTTTGGAGAATCTGGGTATGGATTTTCTAATTTACTTATTCTGCTATCTAGTTTTCTAATTTGTCTTTCTATTCTTGCTAATCTATTTTCTAAGTCATTTTGTTGTGTATAATTTGTATTTTGAGGTTGTTGTGTTTGATTATATTGCATAGGATTTTGCATTGGCATCATCATTGGTGTTGGTCCTTGTGCATACCCACTCATTCCATAATACATCATGTCTCTATCTTTTTTCATAAATCCTCCTTTATTTAATTATATGATTTTTGTAAATTTGTGTTATAATTATATTAGGTGAAGAGTGATGTCAAAAAAGAAAGTACAAAAAGATAATAATAAAAAAAAGGCTACATATACTAATGAACTCTATGGTTTATTACTTATCGTTTTATCACTAATTGGATTAATAACAGATGGTTTTTTGGGAACTTTACTTCAGAAATTTTCGTGTTTTTTAATTGGAAATTTTTATATGATACTATTACTATTTACACTTCTAATTGGTGTATATATGATTGCTAAAAGAGGTGTTCCTAAGTTTATATCGTCTAGATTTATAGGTTTTTATATTATTGTTATTGCTTTATTATCATTTGCTCATATAGGATATGCTAATCATCATAATGGTATAGATATAATTACTAAAACTTTAGATAATATTACAGCAGTATTTTCACTTAAAACTATAAATGCAATGAACAACTTAGGTGGTGGAATGATAGGTGCAGTATTTGCAGCGTTATTTGATAGTTTACTTGGTATTTTGGGTATGAAGATTGTTATAGTAGCACTTATAATAGTTGGGTTAATATTATTACTTGATATATCATTGATAGATTTCTTTAAGAACATATTTTCTAAGGTTAAAAGGTCTGACAAGAAAGAGAAAAAGGCTAAAATTTATGATGTTGAAGAAAGCGTAGAAGATAGAGTTGTAATACATGGTGATGATGAAATACATGAAAAAGATAATGTTAGAGATGATAAAGAAGATAATCGTGTAGTAATTTCAAGTGTGGATGAGTTGCTTCAAAATAATGTAAAAGAACAGACAGTTGTTAAAGAAGAGGATAATTTAATTGAAGTTGAAGAAAGAGTAGAAGAAATAACAAATCCAGGTTATAAATTACCACCACTTTCATTATTAAACCCAGTAAAAAAGAAAGAAAAGAGTAACAGTAAGGCTAGTATAGTTAGTACTGTTACTGCCTTAGAAAAAGTGCTTAGAGACTTTGGACTTGAGGGAAAGGTAGTTGCAGTTCATGAAGGTCCTACTGTTGCTCAATATGAAGTAGAATTAAAATCAGGTACAAAGGTTAGTAAAGTTCTTGGAATATATCGTGAAATAGCATTAGCACTTGCTGCTAAAGATGTAAGAATAGAAGCGCCAATTCCGGGAAAAAGTACAATAGGTATAGAAATACCTAATAAAGTAACACAAGCAGTATCATTTAGAGAAATGATGGATTCTATTCCAAAATCTGATGATACTGAGAAATTATTAGTATCTTTAGGTAGAAACATAATGGGAGATGCTAAGTATTGTAAGATAAATAAAACTCCACACCTTTTAGTTGCAGGTTCAACTGGTAGTGGTAAAAGTGTTTGTATAAATGGAATAATATGTTCAATTTTAATGAGAACTAAACCTGATGAGGTAAAATTAGTAATGGTAGATCCAAAAAAGGTAGAACTTAGTGGATATAATGGTGTACCTCATTTACTTGCTCCAGTTGTAACTGATCCAAAAAGAGCCGCTATAGTATTAAAGGATATAGTTGGTAAAATGGAAGAAAGATACGATATATTCTCAGACTCGGGAACTAAGAATATCGAAACATATAATGCCTATGTTGAGAAAACTAATGAGTATTTACCCGATGATGAAAAGTTAAAAAAACTTCCATATATTGTAGTTATAATAGATGAGTTAGCAGATCTTATGTTAGTTGCTGCTAAGGAGGTTGAAGATTCTATATTAAGAATAACTCAGATGGCACGTGCTGCTGGTATACATTTGATTATTGCAACACAAAGACCATCAACTGATGTAATTACTGGTGTAATTAAATCTAACATACCATCTCGTATTGCGTTTGCAGTTGCAAGTGGTATTGATTCCCGTACTATACTTGATTCAACAGGTGCAGAAAGATTACTTGGTAAAGGTGATATGCTTTATTTGCCAATGGGTGAAAATGCTCCAACACGTATACAGGGTGCTTATATAACAGATGATGAAATTAAAAATATTATAGATTATGTAAGTAGTCAGCAAAAGGCACAATATGATATGTCACTTGGAAAGGGAAGTCAAACAAGTGAGGTATTAGAGGGAACAGCAGTTCATGAGGAAAAAGATGAGTATGAAGAACCTTTTTATAACGATATGGTAAAATTCGTTGTAGATACTGGAAAGGTAAGTGCATCTCTTTTACAAAGAAAGTATAGAATTGGCTATAACCGTGCAGCAAGAGCAATAGATTTACTTGAAGAACGTGGTATAATTGGACCTGCAAATGGTTCAAAGCCAAGAGAAGTTTTAGTAAAAGTAGAAAATACTGAAGAATAAAATGTATATAAAGTGTAAATATTATATTTAGAAGTTAATAAACTTCTTTTTTTTATGATATATTAAAGCTAGTTGATGTGAGATAAAATATGGATGTACAAGAAGTATTAAATAATATAAATAGAATAGTTAAATCATATGAAAAAAATCTTGAATTGGAAGAAAACTTTATAAAAGACAGTAGTTGTAAATTAGCAAATGAATTGTATGATATATTTGACTCATATGGTCTTAATAAGCAACATTATGGGGATTTATTGTATGAAGTTAATAAAATATTAAAATCATCAATGAAAGAGGTAATTGATGGGGTATGTGAATATAGAAACCAAAATTCAGTTCTTTTACGCAGTCAAGAGGAAATAATAAAAGAAATTAGATTACAAAATAATAAATATGAACAAGTTTTTTCACAGATAGATCAAATTAAAGATATTCAACATCAAAAAAACGATAAAAGATATATGAAATATGGACAAGAGATTGCTACAATGTTAAATTATCAATTTACTGAATTAAGTAATGAAGTTTTATCCTTAATATCTAATAATAGTATTGATTCAAATGAAGTAAAGGTTTTAAGATCGAAAATACTTAATTTGATATTGCCTAATTTTAATATGAGTTATGCACAACTATTTGATAAACATTAATAATGTAATGGTTCCAATGTTTATTAAAAGTTCAAAGTCACTAATTGAAAATGGAAAAGAAGTTGACTTTGAAAAGGATAAATCAACTCAAGATGGAATATTAAGAGATTGGTACGATGGTAGTGATGCTTTTGGTATTGATTTAAACTCATTTGATAGTAATACTACTGATATTATAATGGGTTTAATTTCAAACAAATATTCTGTAAAATTTAGTGATTCAAAATATGGGCAAATACGTGAAATAGTTACAAGAAGGCTTGAATCTATTAAAAATTATTCAAATAATTTTAAAAAGTATATATTGAATGAAAATATTAAAGAAATCGAGTGAATGTCAAATGATGTTGTAAATGGTAAGTCTATTAGTGACCCTAATAAAACAACACTTGCTGATCAATTTAAATAATTATGAATAAACAGTATAAAGATGATCCAGAATATGTCTCTATTCTAATAAGGTAATTGTAAGAAAAAAATTATTAATTATTATATATTTAGTAGTTATTATTATTTTGATTTTTGTTTCAATATACGTAATATGGAATGTACTTGGTGTAAAGGAAGTATTTGATTTATATAATAATATTTTATAAGATAGAAATCTTTTTCTATCTTTTCTTGATTAATGTAAAGTAAAACGGTTAAACTATTTATATAATAAATATTTGTGTTATAATGATTTAAGATTGGAGGAATTATTTTATGGCAACAGCGCATAATGAAGCAGAAAAGAAGGATATTGCAAAAATAGTATTAATGCCGGGGGATCCACTTAGGGCAAAGAAAATAGCAAATGATTTTTTGGAGAATGCAAGAGAGGTAAATTCGGTTAGAAATATGCTTGCGTATACTGGAATGTATAAGGGGAAAGAGATAACTGTTATGGCCCATGGTATGGGGATACCTAGTATTGGTATATATGCATATGAGTTATATAAATTTTATGATGTAGAGTGTATTATAAGAATTGGTTCTTGTGGTGGATATAGTGAGACTCTAGAATTATTAGATGTAATACTTGTTGATACTAGTTATACAGAAAGTAATTTTGCATATACACTTAATAATGATGATTGCAAGAGTGCATCTTCTACAAAAGAGGTAACAGATATTATTGAAAAAACTGCTAAAGAGAAGGAAATAAGATGTATAAGGGGAAATATATTATCGAGTGATTGTTTTGATTGGTATGTGACAGATATAAATATATTATTATCTAGATTACCAAAAGACGCTAATATAATTGGTGCTGAAATGGAGTCTTTTGGGTTATTTTATTTGGCAAAAATGTTAAATAAAAAATGTGCATGTTTAGCAACTGTTGTTGATTCTCATTATAGAAAAGAGCAACTTAGTTCTGAACAAAGGGAAAAATCTTTAAATCAAATGATAGAATTAGCATTAGAATCAGCATTAAAATTATAATTATCAAAAATAAGTTAATACTAATATGAGAAGGAGGAATACATGGAATATAGAAAAGTATCTATGCAGTCATATACTTTGCATATGATTAAAACCGATAATTTTAAAAAAGCATTTATAGAAGTAAATTTTAGAAAGCCAATAGAAAAAGAAGATATAACTTATAGAAATATGTTATTTGATGTGTTACTTGATTCAAATGCAAATTATAAAGATAATAGAAGTCTTGCGATAGAGGCAGAGAAGAATTATGATTTGTCTATAAATTCTTCAAATACTAGACTTGGTAATTATATTAATTCATCATATAAGATGGTAGCACTTAATGAAAAGTATACTGAGAAAGGAAGTTTTGAAAAATCCTTTGATTTTTTTATGGATATATTATTTAATCCAAATGTTAAACGTGGTGAGTTTAATTTAGAATCTTTTGATATAGTAAAAAGAACATTAGAGTCTGGAATAAAGGGGTTAAAAGATAATAAAAGGAAATATTCTGTTGTTAGGATGTTAGAGATTATGGATAAAAACAGCCCTATTTCTTTAAGGGGTGTTGGATATTCTGAAGATTTGGATGCAATTACTCCATCATCTTTATATAATTATTACAATGATATGTTAAATAAGGATTTAATAGATGTATTTGTTTTGGGTGATATTGACTTTCAAAAAACTATTACTATGTTTAAAGATAAATTTAAAATCAATACTATTAAAAAACCTAAGAAGGAACTTACTTGTATACATACTTCAACAAGAGCATTACCACAAAAACTAATAGAATTTGATGATGTAACTCAGGCTAAATTATCGATAGGTTGTAGGTTGAATAATCTTACTTTATTTGAATCAAAGTATGTTATGGTTATTTATAACATGTTATTAGGTGAGGGCAGTGATTCAAAATTCTTTAAAGATATAAGGGAGAAAAAATCTCTTTGTTATTATATTAGTTCATCGTATACAAGAATAGATAATATTTTAGTGATAACATCTGGTATAGATAAGGGTAAATTTAATGAAACAGTTGAATCAGTAAAATTATCTATGAAAGAGATGGTAAAGGGAAAATTTACTGATGAAGAAGTTGAAATTGCTAAAAATAATGTTATTAGTACTTTAGAGTCTATAACAGATTCTCCTAATAGAATTATTAATAGTTATTATTCTCATGAAATCACTGGATTAGATGATTTAGAAACTAGAATGGAACAATATAAAAAAGTAACTAGAGAAGATATAATAGCAGTAAGTAAAAAGGTAAAAATAGATACTATATATCTTTTAAGTGGAGGTGAAAAGGATGAAAAAAAATAGATTAGTTGATGTTGGTGAAGATTTTTATTATGAAAAGTTAGATAATGGGTTAGAAATTTATATGATACCAAAGGAAACTTTCACCGAAACTTATGTAACTTTCACTACTAGATTTGGATCTATAAATACTGAATTTGTACCAAATGGTAAGACAGAAATGATACGTGTTCATGATGGTATAGCGCACTTTTTGGAACATAAAATGTTTGAATCAGAAGATGGAATGGATCCTTTTGATTTTTACTCTAAAAATGGTGCTAGTTGTAATGCATCTACGACATTTAATAGAACTACATATTTATTTTTAGGTACGGGTCATTTGAAAGAAAATGTTAATTTTCTTTTAGATTATGTACAATCTATATATTTAACCGATGAGAATGTTGAGAAGGAAAAAGGTATAATAGAACAAGAACTTAATATGTATAAGGATGATCCTTTTTGGGTTTTGTATGAAGGTATTTTAGCAAATTCTTTTAAGGAAAATAATGTTAGAAAATCAATAGGTGGGGAAGTTAAAGATATAATGGCTATAACAAAGGATGAACTTTTAGAGTGTTATAATACGTTTTATAATCCTGCCAATATGTTTATAGTAGCAACAGGTAATTTTAATCCTGATGAGTTAGTTAATATTATTAAAGAAAATCAAAAATCAAAAGATTTTAAAAGAATAAGTGATATAAAAATAAAAGAGATTCATGAACCAGATAGTGTTGTTAAAGAATATGAAGAAAAACAATTATCTGTAACAGAACCTAAAATAGCAGTTGCCTTTAAAATAAGTAAAGAAAAAATTAAAATAAAAAGTGAATTTAAGGTAAATAAATATTTAAGTTTAATGGCTGAGGCATTATTTGGTTCTACATCTATGTTCTTTTCACAATCTAGAAAAGATAACATTTTAATTGATTGTGGTATTGAGATATTTAATACAGATACACACTATTTGTTATGTTTATTTATAGATTCAAATACACCAAATAAGATAATTGATAAAGTTGATGAGGTAATAAGGGAACTTCTAATTACAGAGGAAGATTTTGAAAGAAGAAAAAAGGTTACAATAGCCAATTATATATCATCATTTGATAATATAGTAAGTACAAATGGAATAGTAATTGGAAATGTTATGAGTTATGATAAGTATATTGATGATCAAATTGAGCAAACAAAGGCATTATCTTATAAGGAGTTTAAAGTGTTTATTAAATCATTAGATTTTTCTAATAAGTCGTCATTAGTAATTAAACCAGTAGATGAAAGTAATTAAATATAATTGCTTTTTTTTCTTTTTAAAATTATTGACAATAGATTATATATAATGTAAAATGTTTATATGGCTTATGGAGTAGTACTCAAGAGGCTGAAGAGGCGCCCCTGCTAAGGGTGTAGATCGGGAAACCGATGCGAGAGTTCAAATCTCTCCTACTCCGCCATATAAGTATATTAAGTTCTGGTAAATCAGAACTTTTTTTGATATAATTGATTATAATAAGTAATTTGGAGGAAGAAAGTGTATGATAAAAAAAATATTTACAGTAATATTATCATTAGTATTATGTTTTAGTTTATGTGCATGTTCCAATAAAGAAAAAGAAATGTTACCAAAACCAGAGGTAACAAGTGGTATTAGAGGAGAACAATTTGGTATTGATAAAAATATTAATGAGTCTACTATTGATAAGTATTTAAATAGAGATGATAGTATTTATCGTGATATGAGAATGCTTAAAGACCCTGGAAATTATGAGGCAATAGGGGGAGATTCTTATCTTTCTGGATTTGTTAGGGGATTTGAGGTTGTACCATATCCATTATTAGTTAATGTAACTAATCTTCCTGAAGAAGTTGGGAATAGTTATACCGGTAAAACCTTATATACTTATACAGAGGATGGAAATTATATTCCAAATTATGAAGAATCACTAGAAATATTAGAATATTACTTTCCTAAAGATAAAAATATATTTTTAATGTGTGGTGGTGCAGGATATGCAGGAATGACTAAGAGTATGTTAATATCTTTAGGATGGGATAAGAATAAAATTTATAATGTAGGTGGGTATTGGTATTATGAAGGTGTTAATAATATCGAAGTTAAAAGAAGAAATTCTGATGGTTCAATATCATATGATTTTTGGAAAGTTACATATCATGATATAGATTTTAGTAATTTACATGAGGTAAAATAATGAAGAAAATAATTTCAATTTTATTAATATTTATTTGCGTAATATTAGTTGGTTGTGATAAAAAAGAAGAACCCTTTTATCTAGATGATAAGTACTATGGAAGTAGTGAGTTTATGGACTTAGATAAAGAAACATTTAATAATTTAATAGAAAATAATAAATCTTTTGGAATATTTATTTATCAACCTCTTTGTGTAGCGTCTTTAGAATTTAATAATGTATTAGATGAGTTTTTAGAAACTAATAAGATAAGTTTTTATAAAATGCCATTTTCTGATATGAAGGAAACTAATTTAAGTGAGCATGTTAAATACTATCCATCTTTTGTTATTTATCATGATGGCAAACTTGTAAGTTATTTGGATGCTTCTAGTGATAAGGATAAAAGTTATTATAGTTCTAAGGATGATTTTACTAAGTGGTTCACAAAGTATGTATTGTTAAAATAAAGGAAGTTAAATCTTCTTTTATTTTTAAATAAAAAGTTAACTTATTGTATAATTTTATATTATATGTTTATCTAAGTTTTGTCAAATCATAAAAAATGTGATATTATAATCATGACA
>CAOKET010000033.1 GCA_948467605.1 uncultured Mycoplasmatota bacterium
ATTTTAAATTATTTAAATCTAAAATCTTTATGTTTAACATTATACATGGTATAATATTAACAAGTAATATTTTAGTGGAGGAAATAAACATGGGAAAAACAAATAAAAAAATATTATTAATTATTTTAATATTAGTTCCAGTATTAATAGTTATATTTTCTATTATATTTTTGTTAATTAAACCAAATAAGAGTATTAAAGTTAATAAAGATCAGGAATTTAAACAAAGTATAATTTTTAAAAGTGATTTGGATATTGAAGTTGGCTCTAAGGTTAAAGTATCAGATTTAATAGAGAAAATTGATGGGACATTGATTAGTGATTTTGATATAGATACTAAGACTTTAAAGAAAGATACTATTCAAGTAGAATATAAGACAACAGATAATAAGGTATTAAAAGAAAATTTATCATATAAAATCGTAGATAAGACTCCACCTGTTGTTATGTTAAATAATACTTTTACTCTACAAATAGGGAATGAGAAAGAATTAGCAAGTTTAATATTTTGTGCCGATAATTATGATAAAACTCCAAATTGTAGGGTTGAAGGTAGTTATAATTTAAATGAATTAGGTGAATATAAATTAAAGTATATTGCAACAGATTCAAGTAATAATAAAACAGAAAAAGATTTTACATTAAAAATAGTTGAAAAGATTGCTTCTAATAATAGTACTACTAATTTTTCTGACGTTTATAGCAAGCATAAAACTGATAAAACTGAAATAGGTATAGATGTATCTAAATGGCAAGGTAATATTAATTGGAATAAGGTTAAAAGTGCTGGTGCTACATTTGCGATGATAAGAATTGGTTACCAAAATGGTTATAATGGTGAATCTGTTATAGATCCTTATTTTAAAAAGAATATTAGTGAGGCTATTAAAGCAGGTTTAAAGGTTGGAGTATATTATTTTTCGTATGCTACTAGTAGTGCTGAGGCAGTTAAACAGGTTAACTTTATTGTAAGCGAGTTAGGTAGTTATAAGTTAGATTTACCTATAGTATTTGATTGGGAGAATTGGTCTTCATTTGGCGGATTACATATGAGTACTTTAGAACTTAATAGTATAGCATATGCTTTCTTAAACGAAGTTAAGAATAAAGGCTATACACCGATGTTATATGGAAGTAAAAACTATTTAGAGCGTGTTTGGAATGACAATACTAAAATATACTCTAATCCAGGTCCAACATGGTTAGCACATTACACTGAAAAAACAACATATGAAGGTAAGTATTTAATGTGGCAGTTATGTAGTAATGGAAGAATAGATGGAATAAATGGAAACGTTGATATAAATGTAATGTATAAAGAATAGAAATAATTATTATTTTGATGACAAAATATAATATATTGTAGTATAATGTAATTATTAGGAGGATAATATGAAAAAATTATTTCTTTTAATATTATGTATATTTTCATTTATATTTTGTACTTCTTGTGATAATAAGGATGATGATATCGAATCTACTACTGATAAATACGAGGGAAAAAGTGGTAAGATTACATGTAAACTAGAAACTAATACCCAAGAGTTTAATTTTATAGGTACATACAATATTACATATGAAGATGGATATGTAACAGAAACTTATACAAGAGAAGTTATGAATATGTCTGATAATGCTTCTATCGATAAATATATAGAATCATTAAAGAGTGAGTATTCTAAATATGATAATTTGGAGCACTATGAATATTCTATAAATAGTTCTTCTAATAAAGTTATAAATAATAGTTATATAGATTATAAAAACATAGATTTAGAAGATTTATCAAGAGTAAGTGGAGATAACAAAATTGAAAAAAATGATTTAAGAGTTTCAAAGACATTAGCATCTTATAAAATATTGGGTGCTAAATGCGAAGAAGAATAGGAAAAAAATATGAAAAAAATAAGCAGTTTATTAATAGTTATAGTAGGATTATTATTTTTAACAGGATGTAACAAGACTACAAAATGTACTCTTGAGATTGATCAAGGTAATTATAAAGTAAATTCTGAATATGCTGTTACTTATGATAAAAATAAGAATGTTGTTAAAGTTAATACTAAGGAGGTTGTTACCTCTTCAGATGAGGCAGTTTTAGATCAATTTGAAGAGACAATAAAAGAACAATATGCTCCTTACTCTAATATAAAACATTATAATTTTTCTATTAATAGGAAAAAGGGTGAATTAACAGAGAAGATAAGTGTTAATTATAAAAAGTTAGATGTAGATAAATTCATATCAATTGATGAGAGTGCTGCTTCAATGTTTGATAATGGGAACATAAAATACGATAGAATTATATCAATATATAAAATGTTAGGTGCTAAATGTGAAGAATAAAAAGGTTTTTAGTCCTTTTTATTTTAATATAGGAAAAGAGGTTATTTATGAAATATTATTGTATAGGAATAAAGGGTGCTGGTATGAGTACTCTTGCAAATATATTATATGATTTAGGAAATGAAGTTTCTGGATATGATGATGTAAGGGATCATAAATTTACAGAAGAAGGTCTTGATAAACGTGGAATAAAAATATATTATGATAATTGCCACGATATACCAAAAGACACTATTGTAACTTATTCTGTTGCTTTTAGTGAAGATCATAAAGAGATAAAAAGAGTAAAATCTTTAGGACTCCAAATAAAAAAATACAATGATATAATAGGTGAAATTACGCAAAAATATAAAACCATATCTATAAGTGGAACTCATGGTAAAACAACAACTAGTACACTTATTACTCATGTTTTAAATAATGTTTATGGGGTTTCATATTTCATTGGAGATGGAACAGGTGTTGCCAATAAAGATAGTAATATATTTGTAATAGAATCAGATGAATTTAATAGACATTTTCTTGCATATCATCCAACAACTACTGTTATTACTAATATAGAATTAGAACATACTGAGATATATAAAGATATTGACGATATTATTCAAACATTTGAACATTTTGCTAATGAAAATACTAGCTCTTTAGTTGTAGCGTGTGGTGATAATTGTAATGTAAGAAAAATTAATTTCAATAAGCAAGTTATGTTTTATGGTTTTAATGATGATAATGATATATATGCTAAGAATTTAATATTAAATGAATCTGGTGCTAGTTTTGATGTAATATTAAATAAAGAGTTTTATGGACATTTTGAATTACCTATATATGGAAAGTATATGGTTTTAAATGTTCTTGCTTGTATAGCAGTTTGTATAAATGAAAATGTGGGAATTGATGATATTTATGAGAATTTAAAGACATTTAAGAATGCTAAAAGAAGATTTGCTGAATCTACTGTTTTAGATAATATTATAGTAGATGATTATGCACATCATCCAACTGAAATAAAAGTTACTTTGGAAGCAGTAAGGCAAAAATATAGTGATAGAGAGTTAGTAGTAGTATTTAAACCTAATACTTATTCTAGAACTGCCAAGTTTCCATGTGAATTTGCAGATGCTTTAAATGTTGCAGATAAGGCTTATCTAACCGAAATTGATTGCAATAGGGAAAAAAAGCAAGATTATCCTGGTACATCATCTAAAATAATATTAGATAAGTTAAACAATGGAGAAATAATTAGCGAGGATACAATTGATAAATTATTAATACATAAAAATGCTGTAATATGCTTTATGAGTTGTGCTTCTATTGCACATTTAAAGGAGCGTTTTGAGAATTTAAAAAGAAAAATTAATTAGTTTATAAAATAATGAAATTTATTTACAAGTATCAATTATTATATTAGAATAATATGTAAGTTAAATTAAAAGAAAAGAGGTTTTTGGTAATGGAAGAAATGTTTGAATATACAAGTGTAAAAGAATATTTTCGTGATTTAGAAAGTTTAATAGATAGTGGAAACGAACAGGAAATTTATGAGTTTGTAAAAAATAGATATTTAACAAGTTGGAATAATGAAGATCTTTTTCCAAGATTATATAATTATAGTTTAGAATCTATTTTTAATGGTATACTTTATAATAACTATTTATGTTCTTATAAACAAAAGTTAGAAATGGTAGAAAAATATAAGTTTAATGTTTATGAAGAATGTGCTGATTCACTTAATAGAGTTAAATTAGAATGTGGGGTTTTATCAGTAGAGGAAGTTTATGAATATGCTACTAAAGGAGTGTATTCTAAAAATGCTATAAAGGCTTTAAATCTAAATTCAGAGTGGATAGATAAATTCTTAGAGCTTAACAATCATTATTTAGCAGATATACTTTTAGAATGTACTGATATGTCATTTGAACAATTTGTAATTGCTTTAAAACAATCAGAAATAGAAAAAGAATCTTTAAAAATACCAGATGGTTGTCTTTCAGAAAACAGATATGCAGAATATCAAATAAGGAGATTGTATCCATTTACAGAAGAACAAGAGAAAATATTAAAAAAATATTGTGAATATAATATATTCATGTATAGTTTAGAAGTAGAATCAACTTATGATAAAATTATGAGTGCCTTATCTAATAAATATAAATACCAATGGGACTATAATGAAATTGGTGAGGCAATAAAAAAGGCGAAATTAGATAAAAAACAACAATTAGAGATATTAAAAGTTGCAGTTGAAAATGAATTAATGCATTCTGATATTGAATATATTGCAATGGGACTATTAGAAAATAGTGATTTTGAAGTTGATACTTTAATTGAAATGTGTAGAATTACTAGTATGCAATTTAACGGTATATTTGGATATAGTAATTTAGATAAAAAGTTCATAAGTAGAATATCTAATGCAAAATTTACTGAAGAACAAAGAGAGGAATTTAAGAAATCAAAAATATATGTTGCCTTAGATGCTGCTTCTTTAAGAAATGATTTTGCTTTGGATGATTATATAGATATGTTTAATAATGAATGTAGTTATACTGAGAATGCAGTAAGAAATATCATTTCTAGATTTGTAAAAAAAGATAATCTAAAATTTGATAATAAAAATGAGTTAAGATTATCAGAATTGAAATATCCATTAATAACGTATTTATTAATCAATAGTAATAATCCTAATCCTGATTCAAAAACTATAATTAATTATGCAAAAACTCCACTTGATTGCTTTAATGTGGCAAAAAATTCTGATGAGATTTTAATGAAAATGATTAGAAATGCAACATTTACAGATGAAGAGTTTGATGAAATATTATTATCAGCAAATAGTTTTCCAAAACCAACTAATCAGTACTTAATAAAAGAAATAAAAACCAACCCTAAAAATTTATCTTTATTTATTGAAAATATACCTGATGAAGAAAGAAGCGATTACTTTGCTCAATCACATAAATATAATATTAATTTAAATTGGGCTATAACAGTTAATTCTGGACTAATTTCCCAAGCAGGAATATCATTTGAAAGAATATGTAAAATTTTAAATGTGTTAAAACAAAATGAAACAAAGATTGGTAATGTAGAATTTAATAAAGCCATTAATAAAGCAAAATTAACTATTCCACAATTAGAAGAATTAATGGAGTTAGGAGTAGGGATATCTTATATTAAAGAAAAACTAGATAAAATGAAAAATGGGAATAGTACTGATAATAAAGTTAAAATAAAAAGGGATAAAAGAGAAGAGTAGTTTGAACATACTAAAGGAAGTCTTAAGCGGCTTCCTTTTTAATACTTTTATAAACTTTTTCAGTTATGCTATCTCTTTGTTTTTTAGTAGAACTCCTCCAAAGCATTTCAAACAAAACTCCTAATCCTGGAAGTGTCATTTCATCTTGTTCTTCAATTGAATCTTCAATTGCTGAATTTATCCCTTCAATATCTTCGTCCTTAAAATTTTCTATAATATAGTCACGTATACTCATTTTATCATCCTTTCTAAATTTATCATGTATAAAAAATGTTAAATTATACCATATAATATTTACTTTGATATTACTTTGTAGTATTCTAAAAATAAAGGAGAGAAAATATATGAATAAAAAGGCTTTTACTTTAGTTGAATTACTTGCAGTTATAGTTATTTTAGGAATTATTTTAGCAATTGTTAGTGTAAGTGTTTTTAATATATTAGAGGATTCTAAAAATAATGCTTATGATACTCAAATAGAGATGCTAAAGGCAAGTACTAAAGAATATGTATCTGATAAGAAGAGAACTTTATTTTTAGAAAGTGATAAAGTATGTGTAACTATATATGATTTATATAATGAAAAATATATAACTGAGATTCCAGAGGATACTAAAAATGGTGGATTAATGAGTGAATATTTAGGATTTATAGTAAAAAAAGATGGAGATAATATAACTTATACACTAACAAAAGATGCTTATGATGAAGAGGATTGTAAATAATTAAAGATTAATTTCTTTAATTTTTTATATATTTTTTTTATATTGGTAAATACTAGTATTGGTGATTTTATGAATATATTAATAACTGGTGCAGCATCTGGAATAGCGTTATCTGTTGTTAAAAAGATAAGTAAGGATGATCATGTGTATTTAACAGTGCATAATAAAAAGCAAATACCTAGATTAAAGAGATTACTAGAAAAATATGATAATATTGAAATTTTTAAACTTGATGTAACTAGTGCATGGGATAGAAGAAAAGTATTAAAACTTAATATAGATGTATTTATAAGTAATGCTGCAATTGGCGAAGGTGGGAGTATAGTTGATATTGATTTTGATAGAGTTAGGGAAAACTACGAGGTTAATGTATTTTCTAATTTTGAACTTACTCAGTTAGTACTTAGAAATATGTTAAAGAATGATAGTGGTAAAATAATAATTATTTCATCTATTGCGAGTCAATTTATAATGCCTTTTTTAGGGTCATATGCATCAACTAAATCAAGTATTTCAACTTTAGGATTAACGCTTAGAAAAGAACTTAGTACACTTACTTCAAATATACATGTTTCTGTAATTGAACCTGGTTGTTATCATACTGGATTTAATCAAGTAATGCTCGATAATAAATATAATTATATTGATAGTTCATCTCCATTTTATAAATCAATTGATGAAATTTATAAAAAAGAACATAGATTTTTTAAATTAATTGAGAAAAAAAGTTTAAGAACAGTTTCTAATAAAATTATAGAAGTAATATATGATGAGTGTCCAAAGGCATTATATAGGGTTCCAATTGAGCAATCTATATTTGTTAAGTTATATATGATATTTAAAAGGTAAATTTATTGTCATAAATTTTTTATAAAAAAACTTCAAATTGTATTGCCAAATGTTAGGCGATTTGATATAATCAATTTGCTTGATTATTTTGGCGATGTAGCTCAGTTGGCTAGAGCACTCGGTTCATACCCGATAGGTCGGGGGTTCAAATCCCTCCGTCGCTACCATTTGAAATTGTGTTCGAACTATTCGAACTTCATATAGTAGACTTGTCAAAAGTCTTTTTTTATGTTATTATGAATATGTCAAGGAAACTTGCATAAAATAAAAAAGGATACATTTGATTGCGAGAATCAGATGTAATCCCTTGAAGGATAGCATCTGAAATCAACTAATGTTGAAATCAGATGCTTTTACTATTTTAGAAGTAAAACAATTACAACTAAGAATAGGAGTAATATTATAATAAATTGAGATAGTTCTCTTTTTGTCATAAATATCACCACCTTTCTTTTATCTTTGATAAATAGAAAGGGAAAGCATCTGATATTTTCAAACGTATCCAAAATTATTATAGCAAACATATGTTTCTAACACAATACATTTATACTAAATTATGACAATTTAATAAACACACTTGTACATTGACATCTTCAATGTATGTGAGTAGGAGGTACTTATGGTGAAAAAACCAGTAACAACATTATTTATGTTAGAATCGTTAGATGGAAAAATTAGTAGTGGTAATAGTGATAATCTTGATGTTGATAAAGATTGGTGTAAAATAAATGTAGTTAAGGATGGGCTACATCAATATTATGAAATTGAAGCAACTACAGATTTTTATTCATTAAATACTGGTAGGGTTATGTCTAAAATTGGAGTTAATGAAAGAACAGAATATCATGATAAAGTAGATTGTAGATTTATTATTATAGATAATAAACCTCATTTAAATGAAAAAGGTATAGATTATATATGTCATTGGGTTAATAGACTTATACTTGTAACAACAAATAAAAATCATGTTGCATATTCATTGCAAGAAAAATATGATAATCTTGATATCTTATTTTATGATTCTTTAAATCTAAGTACTTTATTATCTGATATGGCAGAAAAGTATAATGCAGAAGCTATTACAATTCAATCTGGAGGAACACTAAATGGAAAATTTTTAAGAGAAAATTTAATTGACTATGTTAATGTAGTTATTGCTCCATTATTGGTAGGCGGAAAAGATACATCAACTTTAATAGATGGAGAAGCAATAACTTCTTCTGAAGGTCTTATTAAGTTAAAGGCTCTACAATTAATTGAATGCAACCAATTAGAAGATTCATATATTCAATTGAAATATAAAGTAATAAAATAAAAGTTGTTATACTTCTCTATCGTGTACTATTTGAAATTGCGTTTGAACTTCATATAGTAGACTTGTAAAATAGTCTTTTTTATATTGTAGATTGAAATTTTTAATGTTATACTATAAAATGTATTTTAAAGAGGAAGGTTTTTGAAGTGAGTGAGATAATAATATTAATATTATATGTTTTTATAATCCTAAAATTATTTTTTTTATGTGTTAGAAAAAATGTAACAAGGGTAAACAAACTTACTATATTATTAATTCTTATTTATTATCCAAATTCATTTCTTATATTATCTTTTTATACTAATATTTATACATTATCTATATTTTTTATTTCAACTTATCTTTATATTAGAATTATTATAGATATAAATAGATACTTAAGGATTGATGATACAGATGATAAAACTTTAAAATCTTTAGTAAATGGTAAAAAACTTATAATATATCAATTAACATCGTTTATTTTACAGAGTTTTTTACTTACCATTATTGTTATTTTTTGGATTAGTATGCAATTTATATTTAAAAATATTACTCTTGTTAATAACATTACAATATTAGCAGTATTAATAATTAATGGTTGTATTAATTTCACTTTATCATATCTTATTTTTGCAAGTTGTAATTTAAGAATTATAAGAAAAGATGATTTTTCAAGAAATCAATATATTATATATATTTTATTATCAATAATTCCAATAATAAATATTATATTATCAGTTTATTTAATTAAGTATGCATCTGATGTTTATGAATATGAGAAGAATATAAGAAGTGATAAAATTGTTATTGAAAGTGATGATTGTAAAACAAAATATCCAATTTTATTTTTACATGGTTTATGTTGGAGGGATTGTAAAAAATCTAATTATTGGGGAAGAATTCCCAATCAACTTATTAAACATGGTGCAGTTATTTTTTATGTTTATCTAAGTTTTGTCAAATCATAAAAAATGTGATATTATAATCA
>CAOKET010000034.1 GCA_948467605.1 uncultured Mycoplasmatota bacterium
GATTTAGTGGATGTATAGTAAAACCTATAAAGAAAACTGATATTGATAAATTGATGAGGAAATTTATAAAATTAGATGAGTAATTCATCTTTTTTTAATATAAACAATTAATTGACAAAATAGTTGCTATTGATATATTATAACATATTGTGAAAGTGGGAAAATTTATGAATAAAAGAATTATAATAAGTAATCAAAGTAATTATGAAGATTGTCATTTGGAAAACTATCAAGAAGGGGCAAGAGAAGATGCTTTAACTGATATAGATATGAAAATGGTAGATTTTATGAAATCTTGTAATACTGAGTATAATATATTAAATGCAATAGATTGCTTTGGTGTAAAAATTTCATATAATACACTTTTTAAATATATAGAAATGTATGCTAGGGCATTCTTATACTATGGTATAGAATCAGGTGATAGAGTTGCAGTAATGTTGCCAAATTCACCAGAAATGATATATATACAATTTGCTCTAAATACAATTAATGCATCATTTGTACCAATACCAAGTAATGTAGATTCAAACCTTTTATTAAGTTATGTTAATAGTTCAAATTCAAAAATATTAATTTCAGCACTAGATGAATATAAGTTAATAGTAGAACCAGTAATAGATAAACTTAAAGTAGAAGACATATATACAGTAAGTCCACTACAATCTGTTAGTTTAGACTATATAAATAATATGAAAAGTACAACATCAAGATTAAAAATGACAACATTACATTTTATATATGAGTATAAAAAAATGTTATTAAAGATAAGAGAAAGTATAAAAAATACTAGCAAATCTAAAGACATATCAATGTTATTAAGAAATGGAGATAAATACTACTGGAATATTAATGCACCTTATATACCAAAATTAGAAGCATCTGTATTATTTAATAGTGAATTAACTGATGTAATAAGGGGACGTATTATGTGTAATGAAGCATATAATTCATTATATAAAAACTTACAGCATAGTATATCTAATCAAAAGCCAGGCGAAAAACTTTATAGTACAGTTCCTTATTACAGTTCATATGGAAATGGTCTTGGAATGTTTAATAGTATGTGCAATAGAATGGAACAATATTTATATCCAATTTCTAATACTAGTGATTTAGTAAAAATTGTAAAAAGAGATAAACCAAATATACTTATAACAGTACCACACTATTGTGAAACATTAGTGGATTCCGATGAAAAATTTGATTCATTACAAAGAATAATAATATCAGAAGATAAAATAGATACAAGTAAAGTAGAAAAATTTAGAAATTTTTTCAATGGTAGACAAGTTTTAATTGGTTATAGTGGAGCAGAATTTTTAGGCATTATATCAGTAACTCAGGATGGAAATGCAAAGTTAAATAGTTCTGGTATTCCATTACCATCAGTTAAGGTAAAAATAGTAGATCCCAAAACAATGAAAGAACTTCCATATTTTACATCAGGAGAGGCATATATCAACAATATTTCAATGATGATAGAATATATGGATAACTGTTTGGAAACAGAAAAAATAACTGCGTATGATGAAGATGGTAATAAATACTATGCAACAGGAGATAAAATGTATATGACACCAGATGGACAGTTATGTTTTGTAGATAAATATAAAAGATTAATGGAAAGACCAGACGGCTATCAAATTAATGCTAATCCAATTGAGGAAACTTTATTAAAATTAGATGGAGTAAAACGTTGCTGTGTTGTAGGTTTAAAATACAAAGATGAAAATGGCGTTATACCAACAGCATTTGTAGAATTAGAAAACAAATTTCTTAAATTAAACGAATATGTAAATTTATTTGAAGAGGCAAGTGAGAAAGGACCAATTTCTTTAAAAGAAAAAGCACTTGCGTATGTATTTATAAATAAAATGCCAATATTATCTTGTGGAAGAATAGATACAACTAAACTTTCTAAGTTAAAACTAGATGAGATAAAAGAAGCAATAATTGTTGCTAATCCATTTATAAAACCAAAAAAGTCAAAATCATATAAAAGATTATTTATGAAATAATTTAATACAATTAATAAGTTTTTTAAGATGAGTAACTTCATCTTTTTTCTTCTATATAAATATAGAAATATAGTTTAAAGTGTAGTATAATGGTATAAGTTTAAGTGATAATTAAATTACTTTAGGAGGTTATTTTATGAAAGTATCACAAATTGGATTAATATCAAGAAAGTTATCGAATTTGGATGAACAATTTCCAGTTCAGGATATGTTGATACAAACTGGTCAAATTGATCAATTTGCCAGTGGAATATATGCTTATGGTCATGTACCATATTTACTTAAAAGAAATATAGAAAGAATAATTATTGACACACTTACAAAATATAGATGTTCTGAAATCTCATTGCCAGTATTACAACCAGAAAGTATATGGATAGAATCAGGTAGATTAGATAAATATGTGTCAGATGATGCGATGTTTAGGGCTTTAACTAATAGAGGAAACTATTGCCTAGCACCTACTGCAGAAGAAGCAGTTGTAAGTTTTGCAAGAAGTAGATTAACTTCTTATAAGCACTTACCTGTTACTTATTTTCAAATAGGTCAAAAATTTAGAAATGAAATAAGATCTAGAGGATTTTTATTAAGGGGAAAATCTTTTGATATGATGGATGCTTATAGTTTTGGAAGGAATCAGGAAGATTTAAATAATGAGTATGAATCAATTAAGATGGCATATATAGAGATTTTTGAAAATCTAGGTTTAAATGCACAACCAGTAGGGGCAGATAATGGTGGTTTTGGTGGAAGTAAGTCAGAAGAATTTATGCTTGTATCTGATATTGGTGAAGATAATATTTTATTTGATGAGGTATCAGGTAAAGCATTTAACTCTGAATTATTAGAAAGAGAAGACTATAAAGAATACTTGAAAGATACATATGGAATAGAAAATACAGATTCACTAATTACAAGAAAAGCAGTTGAACTAGGTCATATATTTCAACTTGGTGATAAGTATGCTAAATCTATGAATGGGACATTTACAGATGAAGAAGGAAATCAACAAAATTACGTTATGGGTTGTTATGGTATAGGTGTCAGTAGAACTCTTGCAATGATTTATGAAAATAGTATTATTAAAACAAGCGATGGAAAGTTTGATGGTATTTCATTACCAGTAAATATCGCACCTTATTTACTTTACATAATACCTAAATCTGATGATAAAGAAAAATTAGAACAATCTTTAAATATATATAATGAGTTAATTAATAATAATGTAGGCGTTTTATTTGATGATAGAGAAGATATGTCAATAGGTGCTAAAATTAAGGATAGTAAAGTAGTTGGAACACCATATGTTGCAGTATTTGGAAAATCTTTAGAACGTGGTGTTATTGAAGTTGAAAATAACTCTAATGGTAATAAAGTTGAAATAAAACTAGAAGATTTTGTTAAATATTTTACTGAGTTACAAAGTAAGAAGAAAGATAAAGTAAAACTAGAATCTTTAATTAAATAATTATAATAGGAGAAAAGTATGAAGAAAAAAATAATTACAGGTATACAACCATCTGGGGTTATAACCCTAGGTAATTATATAGGTGCTATAAAACAAATGGTTAACTTTCAAGAAGAGTATGAGTCATATATATTTATAGCAGATATGCACGCTATAACAGTGCCTCAAGATAGCAATACACTTCACAATAATATAAGAAGTTTAATTGCCTTATATATTGCTTGTGGAATAGATCCAAATAAGAACACTATATTTTTGCAATCAGAAAATGAATACCATGCCAATATTTCATGGTTATTAGAATGTCAAACACCATTTGGGGAATTATCTAGAATGACACAATTTAAAGATAAGAGTAGTAAAAGTGAAAATTTTGGTGCAGGATTATTTACATATCCAGTATTAATGGCAGCAGATATACTTGCCTATGACATTGACTATGTTCCAGTTGGGATTGATCAAAAACAACACGTTGAACTAGCACGTGATATAGCAATAAGATTTAATAAAAAGTATGGTGATACATTTAAAATACCAGATGTAAAAATATCAAAAAGTGGTACTAAAATAATGGATTTAGTAAATCCAGAAAAAAAGATGAGTAAATCAAGCGATAATCCAAAATCTGTAATAAGAATACTAGATAGTGAAGAAGATATAAGAAAGAAAATAATGAGTGCAACAACAGACAGTGATTGTATTGTAAAATATGATGTAGAAAATAAACCAGGTATTTCAAACTTAATAAATATTGTAGTATCTTTAACTAATAAAACAGTAGAAGATATAGAAAAAGAATTTGAAAACAAAAATTATGGTGAATTTAAAAAATATGTCGCAGATGTAGTAGTAGATGAAATATCTAAAATAAAATCTAGATATTATGAATTATTAAATGATGAAAAAACAATAGATGATATATTAAATAATGGAGTAAAAATAACTCGTGAGATAGCAAAGAATAAGTTTAATGATATGAAAAAAAGAATGGGATTATATAAATAAAATCATCATTTTTTTAAATTTGTATATAATAAAAATGTTAACAATAATAATTTTTTAAAATAATATAATATTTTATTTGAAATTTTTAAGTAAATATTATATAATTTAAGTTGTCTAAAAGAAGGAGTATGAGAGGAATAATGAAAAAAACTAAAATAATTTGTAGTATAGGACCAGCAAGTAATCAAGTTCCAGTTATGGAACAAATGGCCCTTGCAGGAATGAATGTAGCAAGAATTAACTTTTCACATGCTACAATTGAAGAACGTGAATTAGCACAAAATTCGGTTCGTGAAGTAAGAAAAAGAACTGGACTAAATATCGCTATTCTTTGGGATACTAAGGGTCCAGAATTTAGAAGTGGTGTATTAGAAGGAGATTATATCGAATTAGTAGAAGGAGAAACAATTCGTATAGTAAAAGAAAATGTAGTTGGAAATCAAGAAAGGATAACTGTAAATCACCCACAAGTTTTATCAGATTTAGTAGTTGGAGATGTAATCTTACTTGAAAATGCTAAAATGAAAGTAGAAGTTATTGATGTAGATGATGATGGTGAAGGAGTAACTTGTAAAATCATTAATGGTGGACGTTTAGGAAACCGTAAGAGTTTAAGCGTTCCAGGTAAAAAATTAAATATACCATATGTAAGTCAAATAGATAGAGATGATATTATATATTCATGTCAACATGGTGGAGAATTTCTTGCTATTTCATTTGTATCAGAACCAGCAAATGTACTTGAAGTAAAAGAAATATTAAAAGAATATGGTAGAGAAGATTTACAAATAATTTGTAAAATTGAAAGCGAATTAGGAATTAAAAACTTAGAAGAAATTCTTAAAGTTAGTGATGGAATAATGGTTGCTCGTGGTGACCTTGGTACTGAAGTTCCAAGTGAAGAGTTGCCAATAATTCAAAAACAAATGGTAAAAACATGCCGTCGTATGGGTAAAATATGTATTGTTGCAACTGAAATGCTTGAAACAATGATGGAAAATAGTAGACCAAAAAGAGCAGAAACAAGCGATATAGCAAATGCAGTATTAGATGGAACAGACGCAGTTATGCTATCAGGAGAAACTACAATTGGTAAACACCCAATTGAGACTGTTGCAGCTATGGCTAGAATTTGTGAAGTTACTGAAAAATATGCTGAATTTGACTATGCAGAAAAAGAGAAAAAAGCAGATAGTGTTACATCTGCAATTGCAAAAAGTGTAGTAGAAAGTTCTGATTGTTTAGATTCAAAATTAATATGTGCTGCTACAATGAGTGGGCATACAGCAAGAAAAATAAGTAACTTAAAACCAAAAGCACCTATATTGGCATTATGTACAACAGAAAAATTAGGACGTAGATTAGCACTTAATTGGGGTGTATATTCAGCAGTTTTACCAGTATGTAACTCTACAGATGAAGTTATTACGAAATCTAAAGATGAGGCACTAAAATTTACTAACTTAGAAAAAGACGATACAATAGTAATAACTGGTGGATTCCCTAATAATGAAGCCATAAAAACAACTAATCTTTTGAAAATAGAAACAATATAATTAAACTTACATAGAAATATGTAGATTTTAATAAAACTACAAATTATGTAAAATAAAATATATGTAATAACAAAAATAAAAGATATGACTAATAAAAAATAAAAATTAGTTATATCTTTTTATAATATATTAAATATTTGTAGTTTTACATGTGTAGTATTAATAATATATACTTACCTCTAAGGAGGTATTAGATGAATAATAACAAATTCTATACATGTAGATATGATAGACCATTTAAAGAAATAATGCTTAAAGAAAGTAATAAAGATATATTAAAGAAAGTAATAGAAAGTATATTAAATATAAATATAACAAATATTGAAATAAATAATATAGAAAGAAACAGTGGAAATATAAATATAAAAAGGAAATACTTTGATGCATTATTAAAAACAAGTATAGGGATAATAGAACTAGAGATAAATTCATTTGATAAACCATATGTACATCCAAGAAATATGTCATATATATGCGATATATATTCACATAATACACTAGTAGATGAGAAATATACAGAAGAAGTAAAAATAATACAGATAAACTTAAGTTATGGAGTAAAAGATAATAAAAAAATAAGAATATATAGAATGCAAGATGATAGTGGAAAGAGATATGTAGAAAATTTAATAATATATGATGTGAATATGGAATATTATAAGAAAATATGGTATGATAAAAACATAAAAGAGATAGAGAAAAACAAATATATAATAATGATGGACTTAGATAAGAGTGAGTTAAAAGAGATATCAAAAGATGATAAGGTGGTGCATAAATATATGGAAGATTTAGAGAACTTAAATGGAAATCAAAAGTTTAGAGAATATATGACATATGAGATGGATCAGAAAATAATACACAATACAGAG
>CAOKET010000035.1 GCA_948467605.1 uncultured Mycoplasmatota bacterium
TTGTCATGATTATAATATCACATTTTTTATGATTTGACAAAACTTAGATAAACACTAACTTATATAAATTAAAATTTAATAGCAATATCAATTAATTTATCAAGTAATTTACTATATTTAATTCCACTATTTTCAAATAATTTAGGATACATACTTATATCAGTAAAACCTGGCATTGTATTTACTTCATTAACATATATAGAATTATCAGTATTATCTATAAAGAAATCTATTCTAGATAATCCTTTGCAATCTAAAGCATAAAACACTTTTTTAGCAATAGATTTTATATTAAGTTCTTCATCTTTCGTAATATTTGCTGGAATAACTACTCTAGATGAACTATTTTTATACTTCGCATCATAAGAATAAAATTCATCCCCTGATAATACCTCGCCTATACAAGAGATATTTACTGTATCACTTCCTAAAGCAGCACACTCTAATTCTCTTGCATTAACAGCCTGTTCAATTAAAATTTTATTATCATATTTAGAAGCACACTCTACATATTTAATTAACTCAGAGATATTACTTGCTTTATTTATTCCAACAGATGATCCTGAATTTGATGGTTTTATAAACATTGGAAATCCAATTAATTTAACTGCTTTATCACATATATATTTAATATCACAATTAATATAATTAAATTTATCATCTATATATTTATAGCCCTTCTTTAACTTTTTAATATACATATATTTTACTTGCCTAATATCAGCACTTTTTAAAATTGCCTTAGTATAAACCTTATCCATACATATTGAAGAACCAAGCACTCTACATCCAACATAAGGAACACCTATAAGTTCTAACATACCTTGAATTGTACCATCTTCACCATTTAATCCATGTAATACTGGAAATACCACATCCATATTACTTAAATACTCAAATACATTACTAATTAATTCTAACTCATTAGGAAATTCTCCTATTTGTAAAATATCAATTTTTTTAATATCTTTAATATATTTATACCAATTACCATCTTTTGAAATATATATTGGAAATATATCATACTTTTTCTTATCTAAATTTTTAATTACAGAAGTGCCAGATAAAATAGACACATTATGTTCAGTTGACACACCGCCAAACAATACAGAAAGTTTTAATTTTTTCATATATACCACCAATAAATACTATTCAAATAAACTTAATGTTAAAACAAAAAAGTCATAAATTTGACATTTATAACTTTTAATCTACAAATTCATTAATATATTTTTTATGGAATCATAGTTACTACATCCATCCCATATTATTGCAGCCATACCCTTATTAACAGTAGCAGAAAAATACTGATTATCATATTGTTTAGCCCTTATTGCTTCCTTTTCCAAAGCATCTTTATATATGCTGCTATCTTCACCAAAATAATAAACATCAACTATACAAGAGGCATCATTTATTACATATTGCCAACCTTCTTTTGCATAATAATCGTCTTCATTAAGTTTTGCATCTCTAGAAAATGTTATCTCATTTTGATTAAACTTTTCATCAATTATCTCAAAAACATTAATATCTTTTTCTTTTGGTTCTTTTTCTTTAGTACAACTTGTAAGTATAAAAAGCGCTAGTAAAACTAATAGTGCCTTTTTCATTATATCACCTCTTACAGATTAAATTTCTTATTTCTTAAAAATGGTGGAATATCTATTTCAGAAGTATCATCATCGTCATCATCATCAATTGGTTTTGCTGGTTGTTGTCTTTCCTTCTTTATTTCGCCGTAAGTATGATATAAAGGTTCAGTTGGTTTTTCAAAGCCTGTTGCAATTACTGTTACAATAACCTCATCATTTAAGTTTTCATTTATTACTGCACCAAAAATTGTGTTCATATCAGTATTAGCAGCACTTCTTACAACCTCAGCCGCATCTTCAGCCTCAAATAATGTAAGTGAATTACCACCAGTAATATTTATAATCGCATCAGTCGCACCAGATATTGATGTTTCCAAAAGTGGACTAGTAACTGCCTGTTTAGCAGCCTCAATAGCCCTATTTTCACCAACACCTAATCCAATACCTATAAGTGCATTTCCACGTTTTTCCATTACTGCTTTAACATCTGCAAAATCTAGATTTACTAATCCAGCAACCGCAATAAGGTCAGATATTGATTGAACACCTCTTCTTAATACTGTATCAACTTCTTTAAACGCATCTAACATCGGAGTTGAACGATCTATCATATCTCTTAATCTATCATTAGAAATTATGATTAATGTATCGACATATTTTTTTAACTCATCTAGTCCAGCCAAAGCCTGTTCCATTCTTTTTCTTCCTTCAAATCCAAATGGCTTAGTAACAATACCAACTGTTAAAGCACCTGCATTTTGAGCAATTTCAGCAACAACTGGAGCAGCACCTGTTCCAGTACCTCCACCCATACCACAAGTTACAAATACCATATCAGCGCCTGCTATTACTTCCTCTATTTCAGCCTTAGATTCTAGCGCTGCTTCTCTACCTATTTCAGGATTAGCGCCTGCACCTAAACCTTCAGTTACTTTCTTACCTATTTGTAATTTAATAGTAGCCTTCGAATTATTTAAAACTTGCAAGTCAGTATTTGCAACAATAAATTCAACTCCTTGAACACCAGATTCAATCATCCTATTAACTGCATTACAACCTGCCCCACCTACACCGATTACTTTTATCTTAGCAATCTGATCCATTTCTAAACCTAATCCAAACATGTATGTCCTCCTTAATTATCAAAAAAATATCCAAAAACTTTTCCCAAAATAGACCTATTAGAAAAGTTAGTAATCTTCTTTTTACTAGATATTAAATCTTCCTCATCTGACTTATTAAACATGGAATAATTAGGCTTACCTCTCAAATTAACTTTTTCATCAAAAAACCTTATCATTCCAGAGCAACTAGAAAATTGATTTTTTCTAATTCCCAAAGTTTTCAAACTAACTGGCGCTATTCCTGGACCAAAGACTTCATCAACAGTAGCCTTAAATCCAAACATTTCGCTAACGCCCCCGGTTATAATTATATAACTTATTTCTTTATTTGTTAATACTTTTAACTCTTTTTTTGCAAAATTTAATATTTCTAATACTCTTTCCATGACTACTTCTGATATTTCATATTGATTTATCTTTATCATTTCCCCATTTATATTAGAAACTTCTATAATTTCATTAGATGAGGCATATCTCTTATGCGCTATTGCAAACTTTTCCTTTAGTTCTCTAGCCTCTAATATATCTACTTTAAAAATATATTTTATATCGTTATCAATATTTTTACCACCAATATTTATTATACTAGTCTTAGCCAATATACCTTTTATAAATAATGAAACTGTAGTAGTATCACTTCCAATATTAATAACTGCTGAAATACTATTATCTATATCATCACTTTTAAATTCATAATAATCGCCTATAGAATTAAATGTTATATCTTTAACATCTAACCCCATCGCTGATAATAAACTAACAACAGAATGTACATTTATTTTAGGAGTTGTTACAACAACAGTTTTAACACCCAACCTTTTACATTTCTCGCCCTTAGGATCTTTAACTGAATGATCTATATCATCTAAATAAAACTCTATAGGTAAAATATTAACTAATTCTCTATCGTCTGCGATTTTATTATAACCGACATTTTGAAGTACATTTAAAACATCTTTTCCAGTTACGCATCGTTCTTCCTTAGTAATATCATCTAAATCTATATCAATAAATGCTGTACCTACAGAAAAATCAGCGCCATATGAAGGTACACTAACTAAAACCTTCTCTATTTTTATACCTAACATACTCTCTACTTCTTGTATTGCTTTTCTTATGCATATACTAGCATCATTCGCATCAACTATTAATCCCTTTTTTATACCACTAGACTTTACTGATGATGAAGCCAATACATTCATTTTATCTTTATAGATTTCACAAACTAACACTTTAACTGTATCTGAACCAATGTCAATACTAGCATACAATTTTTTCAATAGTATCAGCTCCCTATAATAAACATTATACTATAATTATTGCAAAAATCAAATATAATTTTTTTACAAAACAAAAAAAGCCCAGAGGGTCGAATGGCTTAAGATAAAAAACCTGCATCCTACAGGTGGGCATCACATTATAATAATTAGGTTTCTTATAACACTTAATGGATAAGCATAACTCACATACTATAAATTAGATTCCCTATTATCTTTATTAGTCGGTTTTATTTGAGCCATTTTACCGATACCTCTAGACAATATAATTATATCATATATACAAATTAAATCTACTAATTTTTTTAGAATTTACATAAATTAAACACATTCACTTAATTGTTCTATAGTAATACTTGGATAAGTTGTCTTTAATTCATCTATTTTTTCAAATGATATTCCCAAATATAATGTTTTTAATTTCTTTAGATTTTCAAATAATTTAATATCAACAGAATCTGGTGTAATCATAAGAATAGTAAGATTTTCTAGTGAAGACAATGAATTATAATTTTTTAAATTTTCATTACATCCTACATATAGCTCTTCTAATTTTGTTAATGTTTTTAAACTTTCTATACTAGTAATATTATTTCCACTTAAATATAACTTTTTCAAATTTGTTAAATTAGATAAAACTGATATATCTGTAATATTTTGCATACTTAAATTTAACGTTTCTAATTTTGTTAACTTAGAAATTAAATTAAACTTAGAATTTGCCATATTACCATTAGATAAAACAAGTGTTTTCAAATTCGATAATTCAAAAGTGGCACTAATGTCATTAGCGTTTAAACCATTAATATATAAATAATCTAATTTTGTTAAGTTTTTAAGAAAATCAAAATTCTCAACTGAATATGGTTTTCCTTGTTCATCAGATGATATTGTAAGATTCTTTAAATTTTTATAATTACTAAGTTTATTAAGTTCTTCTTGAAGAGTCTTAATGTTATTATACTTTGAGTTTAATTTTATTGATATAACCTCTGTATTATTAAAATCATATTGAGACCAATTAATTATTCCATCTTCAATTTCATTTGAAATAGATGTATCAACCTTTAAAAGACTACCATGTTTTTCCAACCTTATTTTAGTATTTTGGACCAATTCATTAATTTTATTATATAAATCTACCGAACAATCAACAGATAATAATGAAAGTCCACTCATTTCTTTAATAAAAGACACATCCCTATCATTTATCAAAGTTAAATATAAAGTAGATACTTTGTCTAAATCACTAAAAACACTCATATCAGCACTCTTACCAATACCACCATATATTTCAAGTGTAAACAAATTATCTAGATTTTTAAGAACACTGTAATCAGTTAGTTTGGTACTTACATTAATTTTAATTACATTTAATTTCTTTAAATCTTTAATAAAAGATATATCATCTATTACTGCATTTTTTATATCAAGTTTTTCAAGATTCTCTAACTTTGATATATTATCAATATCACTCATAGTTAAACTAGTAGAATCTAAAATAAGTTCAGTAGTATCAAACAAATCATAATTGTTACTATCTATTAATACAGTTTCTTTAGTATCCTTATCATTATTTCCTTTTTTAGTAGTATTATTTATAATTACACATATTATAATTATTACAAGCAATAATGCAATAACACTTAAAATTATTATTATTATATTTTTATTTGATTTATTACCATTATTATTAACTAATTCCCCGCTTAAATCCTTAGTTTCACTTACATCTTCAAATATATCATTATTCATAATTTAGCACCACCATTTTATAACTAAATTATATCATTCATTATAAAGATATTCAATCAAATATTATGATTTTTAATTTTTATTTAATATTAGATTTATTTATTACTATTACTGGTCGAATACCAAAGCTATTACTATAGTCAGCACTATTACGATTCAAGTAACCCTGAGGATTTACAAGATATACACCAATACTACTAGACTCATATGGTGTCATTGTCCAATAACCCATTATATATAACCAAGAAGGTACATCTTTATATATATCTATTAAATTAATAGAGCCAGTTGTTATTGGTATACAATTATTACTAGAGTTACTAACATTTATTATATTACATATTTCTTGATTAGTTATTAGTCTTATAGAGTTTATAGAAGTTCCTCCACTTGCTGTTAAACTATTATTTATATATGTTTTTACACTACTATCTATAAACTTCTTTATTGTAGAATCCTCAGTTACTGTTCCACTTATATCCCCATTTGTTACTGTTTTATCTTGTGCTCCATATATATTACAGCCACTACTTGGATTAGTACAATATGAATTATTTTCTGTTGTTCTTGCTCCTGCCTCATCGAATGCTATTTTAGATTCACTTAGATTGTTTGTCCAACCAGATGCATCATTCTTTATATTAGAAGATGCAAATAATGTTACTGTATCCTTACTACTATCACTATTTTCTATTACATACCAAACAGTATTATCTTTTAATGTTACAGATTCCCCTATATT
>CAOKET010000036.1 GCA_948467605.1 uncultured Mycoplasmatota bacterium
TCTATTACTTTCTTTAATATATCTTTATTACTTTCTTTAAGCATTATTTCTTTAATATATCTTTATTACTTTCTTTAAGCATTATTTCTTTAAATGGTCTATCATATCTACATGTATAGAATTTGTTATTATTCATCTAATACCTCCTTAGAGGTAAGTATATATTATTAATACTACACATGTAAAACTACAAATATTTAATAGATTATAAAAAAATATAACTAATTTTTATAATCTATTAGTCATATCTTTTATTTTTGTTATTATATCTATTCTATTTTATAAGGTTTGTAGTTTTTAAAATATTAACAATTATTTTTAACTTCACTTTTTTTAATTATATATACAGTCTTTTCTCCATAAAAAGCATAAAATACATTATTTAATTCAACATTATTTTTAAGAAGGATTTTAGATAACCAAACATCATCTTTATTAAGAGCTTTTAAAGTATTTCTATTTATTTTTCCATCTAATATAAGTGGCATAGGATAAGGAGTTTTTTCTTTTGTTTTAGAATAAGGAAATACTGACAAGTTACCATCCCCTTCAAGAATAGCATACTCTACTTCTTCTATAGAACGTACACTATTACTTCTTAACTCAGTTAAAAGTTCATCAAGAGCGTATCTTTGCCTAACCATCTCTTTAAAAACTAATTTACCATTTCTTATTATTACACTTGGTTTTTCATGCATAATATTATTAAGAACTGGTAATTTTAAAGTAAGATATGTAAAAATAACCTCTAAAACTACTAAAGTTATAATAGGCATTATAGAAAGCCAAATACTTTGATTGTTATTTTCTATTGCTATTGCAATTATCTGCGAAATTAATAAAGATACACTTAAATCAATTATTCCGAGTTGTCCTACTTCTCTCTTACCCATTATTTTATATATTATAAGTAAGAATATATAAAAGAAGGTTGATCTTAATACAACACTTAATATTTCCATATTATCACCTAATAGTTTTATGTACCAATCATAAAAATTATATACAATTAATATAATTTATTAGGGTGATATTATGGTTATAAAGAAGTATTTAAAATCCGTATTGGGTGCTTTTATTATAATAATAGTTAGTATGTTTTTAGTAGCGTTATTACATTATTTTAATATTATTAATAATTTATTTGTAAATATATTTAAATTATTAGTTATATTCAGTTCATTATTTTATAGTGGTTTTGTTATGGGAAAGAATTCCAAAAAGATGGGATATATTGCAGGATTACAATCTGGTGTAATAATAGATTTAATTTTAATAATATATAGTTTAATTGTAAGAAATGGTTTTTCTATAAAATCCATAATATTTTATATAATATTACTTGCAATATCTATAATTGGTGGAATGATAGGAATTGGCAAAAGTGACTTATTAGAGGAAACTAAATGAATTTAATACAAAGTAAAAACGACAAATATGTCGTTTTCTTTATTTTACATAAAATTTATTAGTATAAGTGCCCCTAATAATATAATACTCATTACAATCGAATTTATTATATCAGTTTTATTTTCCTTATATTTTAAACCTAATGCCCTAGAAATTAAGAAACCACCTATTAGACTTACAATTCCCACTAAAATTAGATAATAAGAGGATGAAATAAGTATAAATGCTAAATTAACTATAGCAATTGGTATAACCAAAGTCTTAAGTACATTGATTAAATAAACTCTATAATAAGTTCCAAAATTTATTAAAGCACCTATAAAACCAAATACAGAAGTAATATAACCTGCCTCCATATTAAATACAAATGACAATAAAACCCCACAAATATTTGAAAACATATATATTATAAAGGCTTTTAAAAAACCATAAAAACCTTCTACTTTCACACCAAGCAAAAATGTACTAAACATTCCTATAATCAAATAATATATATTCTCACTTAAAAAAAGTATTTTTATATATTCATTACCTATAGATTTTGAAAACAAAAATATTAATAGATTAAATATAACTAATATTGGTATTAACATTGGTTTTTTTTCTTTAAATACTTCTTCTACTTTTATATTCTCAGACTCTCTATTTTTATTTATATCACTAGTTAATTTTATAAATAAATCCATACCATCCGCATCAAATTTCATCTTCTCATTTATATCTGGGAATCTATCTAATAAAACTTTACTACTTTCCAAATCCTTTTCCTCTACAATTGATACTAAATCCATATTATCAACTTCTTGAAGAGACACATTATCTCCTAAATCTATAAATATACTAAGGGTTTCCATATTGAAGACAAGAGTTTTTTTCTGAATTGATTTTAAAACTCTTTTTGTTCTAAAAATATCTAAGTTTAATTGCTCATTATTATGTATATAATTTGATACAATTCTTATTATTTTATAATCAGAATTTAAGTTTTCTAACCAAATTTCATCCTTTATACCATGTAATATTACAGGATTGTAACCCCTATCAGTTATAAAATAATGTAATAATTTCATTATTATTTTATCTTTACTATTAATTGATATATCTTGCATCTTCATCACCTCTCATTAAATAAGTTTTAGTAGACAAGTATTATAAAAATTTAATACAGGATCTATAATTATATCAAACACCTCAGGATATAGTATTAACAATACAAAAATAATTATAAATCCAAATCTTTCTAGAGACAAATATTTATTATATATATTAATGGGTAAAACACCCGCCAATATCTTTGAACCATCAAGTGGTGGTATTGGAAATAAGTTAAATACCCCAAGCACTACATTATAAGAAATAAAAATACTAAAGAATTTTATAAAATATATTGAAGCATTTATTCTTATACATAATGCACATAACAAAACACCAAGTAAACCCATCAAAAAGTTACTTATAGGACCAAATGCTGCAACTAAAGAAGTATCTCTAATTGGATTTTTATAATTATCTGGATTTATATTAACTGGTTTTGCCCATCCAAATCCAAATACTATTAATGAAAAAAATCCAAGAAAATCTATATGCTTAAGTGGATTCAAACTTAATCTTCCGTCAGATTTTGCTGTTCTATCACCTAGTTTATAAGATACAAAAGCATGAGCCCATTCATGAACTGTAAAAGATATTATAAGGGCAGGTATTATATACACTAATTCATCTATATTATCTAACATTATAGACCTCCTATCTAAACATATTAATAATGTCTTCCATCTCTTTTGGAATTTCACAAGTAAATTCTAAAAATTCACCAGTTATTGGATGAGTTAAAGACAAATAACTAGAATGCAGTAATTGCCCATAATCATTTACTTTTTTCTTATGACCATATATTGGATCATTTACTATAGGATAACCAATATATTTCATATGAACACGTATTTGATGCGTTCTACCAGTTTCTAGAGTACATTCTATTAAAGTAGCATTATTTAACCTTTCAAGTACCTTAAAATGAGTAACCGCATCCTTACTATTTATATCAGTAACAGCCATTTTCTTTCTATCTGTTATATCTCTACCAATAGGAGCATCTATAGTACCCGTAGAATGATTAATAATACCATGTACTAATGCTATATACTTCCTTGTAATTTCCTTACCTTTTATCATATTGGCTAACTTTTCATGAATATTATCATCCTTAGCAACTATTAATAAGCCACTAGTATCCTTATCAATCCTATGCACTATTCCAGGTCTTATATCATCACTACTTAACTTACAATGTTTAATTAGTGCATTTACTAAAGTATCATCCTTATGACCAACTGCAGGGTGCACAACTAATCCACTAGGCTTATTAATGATTAAAAAATAATCATCCTCATAAATAATATCTAAATCAATATCCAATTGTTTAATTTCATATACTTCCTCTTTATCATCAGATACATTTATCACCATTCCACATCTTACTATAAAATTAGAGTTTACTTTTCTTCCATCTACACTAATATTCCCATTCTTTATCAATTTTTGTATTTTACTTCTACTCTCATTTAGATATGATATTAAATATTTATCTATTCTTATATTTTCATCTTCTACATTAATTTTCATTTTTTTCTCCTCTAATAATAGTTATAATCAAAAGTATAGAACCAACAACTATAAATGAATCTGCCAAATTAAATACAGGAAAATTATATGAAAATATATATAAATCTATAAAATCTATAACTTTACCATATATAACTCTATCTGCTATATTACCTATTATTCCACCTATAAGTAGTGAATATATTGTAAGTTGTAATTTATTTTTTATATTAGAATCATGAACCAATTTTATTATATAAAGTAATGCTAATAATGAAATAGTAATTATTATTACAGTACTTCCACTAAGTATATTTAGTGCTGCACCATCATTTTGAATATACGTAAAATAAAAAAACGATGGGATTATTTTTATTGATTGTCGTAATGTCATTAAATTCATTACTAATATTTTACTTATCTGATCTACTAATAATAAAATAATACTAAATATAATTAACTTTTTTTTCACAACAATCACCTTTTTATATTATACCATATTAACAAAATAGTTTCTATACTAATTATAATAAATAAGACACACTAAGTGTGTCTTAAAACAAAATTATTTTGCTTGTTCTAAAGCCTTTCTAACAGCATCTATATAAGTATCAGCAGTAATTGTAACTCCACTTATACCATCAAGATATAACTTTTCATCATCTTGCCATTTTACCCAGTCAATTCCTTGCTCAGTAATAATTTTATCCTCAAGTACTTTTAGCTGCTCATACCATTCAGCACCACCACTAATTTCGCCCTTAGAAGCAGAAGTTTCTTTCATACCATAATCATCGCCTAATACTTTTTTTGTAGTATTTATATCATCTTTAATATATGTAGAATCAATAAACACAGACTTTATTGTACCAGTTTCATCTACATATACCACTGCAGTTGTAACATAATTTTTACCATAAGAGTCAAACTCTACAGATCCAAAATAAGTTCCTTCCTTATAATTACCAGATGCTATATTTTCACAACCAGTTAATAAAATTACAAATAAAAAAGTAAGCATTACTAATATTTTTTTCATATATCCTCCTATATTTATATATTAATAATTATATATTATTTAATAAGATTACACAAGTATTTAACTAAAAAAAGAACAGTTTCCTATTCTTTAAATTAGTAAATAGTCTTCTTAGGTTTGACTAATACTTTATTATATGTAATAGTGTGTTCTCTTTTATATATTAGATTATTTGCTGTATATGTCCTATAATATGCATTTATACTTGTTTTTGATAATGTTGCGCTTGGATATGTTGCTTTATATCCTGTTATCCATGAACTTTTATAACTATAGTTTGTTGTATAACTATATACTGTTACTATTGTCGATGTTGTTTTATCATTATATACTGCTGAACTTGATAGAACATAATTATAATTTACACAATCATTATATGTTATAGGTGTTTTTGTTGCTATACATGAATTATAAAGTGATGTATATCTAGATGCTCTATATGAATTTGCCGCATTGTTACAGGAAGTAGCACAACCAGAGGCCTGTTCAGCATTACTAGCATTACAATTACATGCAAATCCAGCCATTAATAAAGAATTATTATTAGCAGCAGCATTACAACTTGCCTCATCTGTTGATTTATAACTAGACTTTACGGATTTTGTACATACATTTACTGTTTTTGATATATATTTATTACATCCGCTCATACATTGATTATATACCGCATTATATACGCTAGTTTTTGCTAATGCAACATCATCTTTACAATTATTTAAATTAGAACCAGTAAGTCCACTACATCCATTAACTGATGATGCTGCCAAAGAAGCCTGACTACTACATGCTGCATGTACTCCTGAATTATAACCGACACAATAACTTACAGTTGAATTTTTAGATGCTATACATGAACCTCTTGCTGTACAATTAGATTGCACTATCCCATAACTATATCCTGAAAATACTTTCTCCGTATTATATTCTACTTTAT
>CAOKET010000037.1 GCA_948467605.1 uncultured Mycoplasmatota bacterium
TATAGTTATGGGATAGTTCCAACAACGTGTAGAGCGACTGGTTCATGTACAAGTTGGGGGACTTCAATAGTTAAATTTTGTATACAATATAATACTGATAGTACAGCAAGTTATTGTAAAGGTATAGCCGCTCAGGATCCAGATTATCTTAGTGCTAGTAGAACCTATAGTGGTAATAGTTCTGCTATGTTGAAAGATTGTAACTCTAAAACTGGTGCTAGTTATAATGTATGTATGGTAAATCGTGACTCTGTGTTAAGCAATTTGGCTTATGAAAGAAGAAAGTATAGTTCAATTGCTTATTCGAAATGTAGGGCCTTATCTTATTGTTTTAAAACAATTACATCAACAGTGAATTCATGTAAAACTTATATAACCAGTTCTAGAATACCAGGTAATTCTTCATCTGCTGTAGATTCTTGCTTTTCTAGCCAATTAAGTTATGCTATAGACAATACAAAAGCTTGTCACAATGCTTGTGGAAGTAATACGACATGTCATAATGGATGCACTGCGCCTGATATGGGGAGTATAATGAATTGGTGTATTAATAGATATGGTGAGATAGTAACTTATAATAATGATTGTTTAATTTCTAATTATAGTTTATCAAGTTCAGCAGTATATAATGATAAAACAACATCGACAATAGTAACAGTATATAGTTATACAACAAACTATAGTTATAAAAGTTCATGGATAACAGGATATAAAGCAACATATCCAAGCGCAACATTATCAAAAACAAGTATAAATGCATATTATAGGACATATACAGCAAATAATCTAATATATAAAAGAGAACACACCATTACATATAATAGGGTATTAGTTAAACCTAAACAAACTATTTATTAAAATTTTGAAAGATAATATTTATCTTTCTTTTCTATTTATGATACAATTAGTAAATGGAGTGATATTATGAACATTAACAATATAGATGATATAAAGAAAAACACAAGTAATAATATTTGTTCTATTGCTTATGAAATCATTAACAGTAATTATGATAATATAAATTATAATATTTCATACGATAAAGTAAGTGAAATCATAACTATAAAATTTATTATTCCTTCATTAAATTTTTATAAGGAATATAAATCAGAAATTAAACTAGCAAAAAATTTGAATGTAATAAAACATTCATGTAACTGTCAAACATATAAATTTTCTAAATTCTGTGAACATGTTATGGCATCTATATTAATAATAAATAAAGATAAAAAAGATATTTTTAATACTCTTAATATTAAAGAAGAAATCATTGTACATCCATTAATAGATGTATTTAAGAATAATAAAATAAAAGAAAAAATACATTTAGTAATAGAATTAATAAAAGAAAGTATAAGAAGTGAAAAAGGTTATTACGAAATAAAACTACAAATTGGCCATAATAATTACTATGTATTAAAAAAGAATATTAACGAATTTTTTGAAGCATATTATTCAAAAAGTGGAAGTGTAGTTTTTGGTAAAAATTTTATATATAATCCTAAAAAACATTATTTTAGTGATAAGGATAAGAGAATAATAGATATTCTACCACTAGTACTAACACAAAAATATAGTTTTAATAAAGATAACTATAATATAGATAATAATTATTTAAGTACATACTCTTATAAATCTAAAATGTTATTAGATAAACTAAGGGAGTTAAATAAAGAATTTAATATAGTAATTGATGAAGTTAGTTATGAAATTAAATCTATATATGATGATTATTTACCCCTAATAGATGTAGTAAGGAATGATAATAATATAAGTGTAAGTATTGATACCTCTGATATAATTGTACTTACAGATGATTTTTCATATATATTTGTTAATGAAAAAGTTTATTTTTTAACAGAAGAAAAATCAATAGTTTTAAAAAATATAATAGAAAGTAATAACTTTGTATTTGATGAAAAAGAAGAAAAAGATTTTAATAATTATGTTTTACCAAAACTTAAAATTTTATCAACTAATATAGATTTTTCTAAAAATATATCAGATAAATATAATATAGTAAAACCAGTTATTAAACTATTTTTTGATAGTATAGATATAGGTATAAATTGTGTTGCAAATGCTTATTATGACAATATACAAGTAAACATATTAGATGATAATACTAAATTTAATAGTATTACTATAGTTAGAGAAATTGAGTATGAAAATAGCGTTAAAGAATATTTACAAGATTTAGGTTTTATTATAAATGAACAAGACAAAACTTTTGAATTATTAGATGAAGACAAAATAATAGAGTTTTTAAGAAACAAACTATCTGATATAGATGAATATGAAATATTTGTAACAGAGAACTTAAAATTAGTAAAATACATAAATAAACCAGTTATAAAAAGTTCTTTTTCACTAGAAAAAGGTGAATTATTAAAATGCAATATATCGATAGATGGAATATCAAATGATGAATTAGAAAATATAATGGATTCTATAAAATATAAGAAAAAATATTTTAAGTTAAAAAATGGAAGTTATTTAAACCTAGAAAATTCTAATGAATTAAAAGAACTTGATAATATGTTAAAATCATTAAATATTGATTATAAAGAGTTAGAAAATAAAGAAATAAAAATTCCTAAATATAAGGCACTTTATATAAATGCAAAATTAGGTACAAACGATTTTATAACAACAGACCAGGCTTTTAAAAATTTTGTCAATGATTATAGAAATGCTATAAATAAACAAATTACTGTAGAACAACCAAAAAATACCACTTTAAGAGATTATCAAGAATTAGGCGTGAAATGGCTAACTACAATTGCTAATACTGGTTTTGGTGGTATACTAGCAGATGAAATGGGATTGGGTAAAACTTTACAAACAATTATGTTTATAAAATCAAGATTAAGTGAAGATAAATCAAGAGAAATATTAATTGTATGTCCAACCTCACTAATCTATAATTGGGAAAGCGAATTTAAAAAATATGCGCCTAGCATAAAAGTAAAAGTAATTGCTGATTCTAGAAAAAAACGAGAACAAATATTTAATGAATTAAAGAATTATGAAGTATTTATAACATCTTATGGACTTTTAAGAGAAGATATAGATAAGTATAAAGAGATAAATTATGATACATTTATAATAGATGAAGCACAAACTATAAAAAATGTTAATGCTCTTATTACTGTATCAGTCAAACAGATAAATGCAAGTGTTAGATTAGCTTTAACTGGTACACCAATAGAAAACTCAATATTAGAGTTATATAGTATATTTGATTTTATAATGCCTAACTTTTTTGGAAGTACAAATAACTTTTTAAAAAAATATAATAATATTTTAAAAGATGTAAATGATCCAATAAAAAAAGATTTCTTACATCTAATTAACCCATTTATATTAAGGAGAAAGAAAAAAGATGTAATAAAAGAACTACCAGATAAAATAGAAAATAATGTATTAGTTGAACTATGTGAAGAACAAAGAAAATTATATTTGGCAGAAGTAAAAAAAATCACTCAAGATATAAAAGATAATATGAGAAATAGTAATTTTTCTAAAAATAAATTAGTTATTTTACAAGAATTAACAAGACTAAGACAACTATGTATTTCGCCAAGTCTTTGCTTAGAAGAATATAATGGTAGAAACTCGAAAATAGATTCTTTATTAGAAATAGTTGAAAGTGCAATCTCAGAAAATCATAAAATATTAATATTTTCACAGTTTACATCAGCACTTAGTATAGTAAAAAAAGAGTTAATAAATAAGAACATAACATATTATTATTTAGATGGAAGCACTAAGTCTAGTGAAAGACTCAGTCTAGTAGATGAATTTAATAAAAATGATGTACCAATATTTTTAATATCACTTAAGGCAGGAGGAAATGGTCTTAATTTAATTGGTGCTGATATTGTAATTCACCTAGATCCATGGTGGAATCCAGCAGTTGAATCTCAAGCAACTGATAGAGCACATAGAATAGGACAAAAGAATATAGTACAAGTTATAAAGTTAATTGCTAAGGGAACAATAGAAGAAAAAATAGTTAAACTACAAAACCTAAAAAAGGAGTTAAGCAATGAAATAGTAGAAGGAGAAACTAGAGATAAACTTGTACTTAAAGAATTAAATGAAGACGACTTGTTATATTTACTTGAAAATGATTAAATAAAAGTATATACTTAAAAAGTAATAGAATCTTATTAGGAGATGAATATATGGAAAAATTAACAATGGAAAAATTAGTGTCAGTATGTAAACAGTATGGATTTGTATTTCAAGGCTCTGAAATATATGGTGGTCTTGCGAATACTTGGGATTATGGTCCACTTGGAGTAGAATTAAAAAATAATATTAAAAAAGCATGGTGGAAAAGATTTATAGAGGAAAGCAATAACTCTTATGGACTGGATGCTGCAATACTTATGAATCCTGAAGTTTGGGTAGCATCAGGGCACGTATCTAGTTTTTCAGATCCATTAATAGATTGTAAAAAATGTAAAAGTAGACATAGGGCAGACAAATTAATTGAAGACTTTACAAATGGAAGTGAAACTGGTGATGGATGGGAAAATGAAAAGCTAGAAAATTTTATCAAAGAAAATAAAATTAAATGCCCTAAATGCGGCCAAAGTGATTTTACTAATATTAGACAATTTAATTTACTATTTGAAACATCTATGGGAGTTACAGAAGATACAAAAAATAAAGTATATTTAAGAGGAGAAACAGCACAAGGTATATTTGTTAATTTCCTAAATATACAAAGAACTATGAGAGCTAAAATACCATTTGGTATTGGACAAATAGGTAAAGCATTTAGAAATGAAATAACACCAGGTAACTTTATATTTAGAGTAAGAGAATTTGAACAAATGGAATATGAATTTTTTTGTAAACCAGGTGAAGATTTAAAATGGTTTGAATACTACCAGGATTATTGCATGAAATTTTTAAATGATATTGGAATAAAACAAGAAAACTTGAGGCTAAAAAAACATAAGCAAGAAGAATTAGTGTTTTATAGTAAAGGTACAACAGATATAGAATACAATTATCCACATGGCTGGGGAGAACTTTGGGGAATTGCGGATAGAACAGATTATGATTTAACAGTTCATTCTAAACACTCCAAAACAGATTTAGTATATTTGGATCCTGAAACAAATGAAAAATATATACCATATGTCATTGAACCATCTGTTGGGTGTGACAGATTAGTTTTAGCAACTTTATCTGATGCTTATGATGAAGAGGCACTAGAAGACGGTTCAACTAGAGAAATAATGAGGTTTGCACCCTCAATCGCTCCTTATAAACTTGCAGTTTTGCCACTTGTAAAGAAATTTCATTCAGAAAAAGCATTAGAAATGTATGGTAAATTAAATAAAAATTTTATGTGTGTCTACGATGAAACAGGTAATATTGGAAAAAGATATAGAAGACAAGATGCGATTGGTACTCCATTTTGTATAACTATTGATGATAATACAATTAACAACAATACAGTTACTATAAGAGATAGAGATACAATGGAACAGATAACTTTGTCTATTGATGAAGTGTCAAATTATATAAAAGATAGAGTTAAATTCTAATTAAATATTAATATAATAAAGTAAAAAAAATTACAAGAAAAATAAACTTGTAGTTTTTTTGTTTTAAATTATAAATATATTAAGTAAATATTGGATAAAATAAGTGTAAATAGAAAAGAAATATATATTGAAATATGATATTGTAAAGTATATAATTTAATCATAGTAGGAGGAGTATATGA
>CAOKET010000038.1 GCA_948467605.1 uncultured Mycoplasmatota bacterium
TGTTTCATCTTCATCGTTTTGAACACGTTGTCATAATCAGGTGTCTTTTTCATCTGTATTTTGTCTCCTTTCTCAACATTATAGCATTTACTTAAAGAAATTCAACTGCAATTCTTTAAAATATTCTCTATATAAAATAGCCCCCTTCCTTTATCTATAATGCTATAAATGAGCAAATTTAAAATATTTACTAAATTTCTTTTATAGTCAGCCCTAAAATGCACAATCAGCAAATATGCTATGCACAAATAATTTACGTTAAACTGAATCTTTCTATTTGCTGATCAGTTTAAATTATCATTTTTTATGAATTTTTCGAATTTGCTCATTTATAGTATAATGATAAGAATGCATGTTGTACAAATTCTTTATTCTGCTATAAATGATTCAATGAAAAATATCTTATTCATTTTTGAATCATAGAAAGAATATATAATTTTATTAATCAGGTATTCGATTCAATCATCTACATTTTCATATTTCAAAGTTCAATTTGAAAACTATCGTATTCTATGCTTCACTGAATGCTTAAAGTGATATAAAATACATTGTACAATGTATTATAAAATACAATATATAATATATGTTTACTTGTACATTTTAGATTTATGTAATTATTTAAGCATTGTTTCGTATATACTTATAATCTAAGGATATGAAGGAAGTTAACCGATGCAACTTTTGCGGTATATTTTCTTGTGAATCCTAAGAAACTATAAACAAATTACTCATCAACCTGACTTTCCTAAATCTCCATCTGCAGTATCAGATTATCTTGACATTAAGGCATTGCCTTTTGTGCCTTTGCCTTCTACACCTGCAATTATCTTTTTTTGCAGTCTAATATTTATACGGTGTTAAATTAACAAATAATTTATTTACAATTCCTACCAGAAAAGCTGTTTGTATTTCCTTCAAATTTTAAGAACAACAAAGAAAAACATTAGAAGATGTATAATTGTTACTTATAGACAAATATGCTGACAGAATTTATGATGCGATTACCTGTTATGACTGCATGATCATCTATTATTACATTCTCAGGCAGAGTTATGTCGAAGGTATGACCAACAATGTCCATATTTTAATTTTTCAAATTTCTCCCTTCTCCGGAACAGATCTGTGCTAATGGTATTACAATCGAGTTCATCCATAAACTACATTCTTTTCGCGAATGACCATATCCAAGAGATTATTCACAAAACCAGAAAGTCCAAAGGGCTGATCTATATTTTTTTCGTTATGAAACTATACAATACATATAAACCATGGTATGATAAAACAACTGTGAAAACAGTTCTTAAATCTGACCAAAACAGACTTTAGCAAATATCTCCATTACTACTTTTATTTCTTTGATCCGTATTTTTCTTACACAAAAATTATGTATTTTGATAAAACACATTAAACGACCTGCTATATCCTTTCATAAAAGAATTGAAAATATACCAGAGTATGTCCTAACATGTCCGGCCCTCGGCCAACGTGTCATAAGTATCTTCTATTTTCTATATCAAAGATGTATAGTATCATTTTGATGAAATACTTTATTATTTTTACAAGATATGGACTTCAAGCTCTGGAATACTGATTAACAATATTGAATTCATGAATCTTTTTCATAACATAGATCATATCCTTCTAATGACCTTTTCGTATCTCATTAATCCTATACACAACAAAAATAACAGTTATTATTAATTTGATATGATACTTTTTTGATTAAATCCACTCAGTTTCTACAGGTATTTTTCTTTCATTTTTCGACAAAATATATTTCATTTTTTGTGATCTGTATATTTTATTCAATAAAATAACACAGTTATTTCTTTATATCATTGAAACAGTACTACCTATTTTCTACTTTTTATTCCTTTTTTTGATCATTCCATCTTTTTATTCTTTGCATATTTGGTTTTTATAAAATTGAAAAACTTTCATTTCAAGTTTATAATTCCTTATTTTTCATATTTCCTTATTTTATCAAATATTTTGTTTTAATATCATACGATATTATATTCAATTAAATATAATTTTGAAGCTTTTTAAAAAATATATGAAATATTTCCTTTATATTATGAGAGCCTTATCCACATTTTATGTTCATAACTCTTTTATTACAAGAATTTCTCAATGTACTTATCCACAATTTAGTGTATTTTTATTGACATCTCAACAATTATGAAGGATAATATGTCTATATTTTTTATTGCTGTTTAAATTTTACATTTTTTACAAAGGAGTTTTTTATGAAAAAACACGAATCTACCCCTCAGATCAGAAAGGGTGATCCTCTCGCTCAAATGAATCATTCTAAAAATCCAAACCCGTCTGCAGACCAATATTCAAACTCAATCGGTTATAAATTAAATATAAGATTAAGAACTCTCCGTACTGCCCGCGGATGGTCACAGGCTGAACTTGGTGAAATGCTTGCCCAGACAATGGGGCTCTCTCAAAAAATCCCTACTTCAACAGTCGCCAGTTGGGAACATAAAAACGCTTTGATTGCCAAAATTCCTTCCGCAGATAAAATAAATGCATTGGCTCACTTATTTGATGTATCTGCAGATTATTTGAAAGGATTATCTGATAACCCCAAAAAAACAGCTCTTGAATATATCTCTAATCAATCGAAACCTGAAAACATAGAGATTTTACCCCAGGAATTAGCCCAACATATGGGCGAACCTGTATGGGTATCCTGTCCCGAATATGATGGATGGATGTTTTTGACTGATTTTTATGAACTTGTCGACTCCAAAGGAACCATTCATTCTGTTCCAGAGATCCGTAAATTGAATCCTGTTTTTTCAATTTTTCCGCCCTGCTGCTTATATCTCAAACAAATTTATAATCGCTATGTGATACCTGAAACTCAAATCAGAAATTACAGAGAACGCATGTGGGTTTGTATCAACTCTCCAGACAAGTCACTTCAACATTTAAATGGGTGGTATATCCGAACTTCCGATGGAATTGGTGTAAAAGGCAAAACTTTCCTTTCTTTTGATTCTTACTTTGATTTCTGGGTTGCTTACACGACTCCTATAGCAGAATGATTAAAACACTACCGGACAAAACTGGTAGTGTTTTGATTTTCTAATAGATTAAGAGCTTGTTTATCCTCAATTTTTCACATCTTCCATATAGAACTGTTAAAAACTGTATATAAATTACTTTACCCTTTTACTTGTCTATATTTCCAATTGCAAATTTCATATGCTTTCTATATAAAATTAGCGTAGAGTCTCAACATAGTCTGTTGTATCTGTGTTTTTTGACTATTATGCAGTATTTTTCATACTTAAAGACATTTCTTGCGTAATCTGGTAATGTTATATCTTCACAGTTCCTTAAAAAATAACTTTCACCAATAATTTATTAAAATATTCACAATCGTTCGGCTAATACTCCGTCCAGTTAGAAATTAGAGTATGGTGCGGAACATATAGTACCATACTCCAATTCTAGCTAGATAGAGTACTAGTACAACAAAAATTAAGTTTCTGATACATTTATTTCTAGAAAAGCTTGATTTATCAACGTTTGCAGATGTGTTCATGAATCAGAAACTTAATTTTTGTTGTACTACAGCGTGTTTGAAAAATATTTTCTGTCAGATGTACGCCCTGTTTTGTGGGAGATTTGTACCGAATAAAGAGTGCATAGTGTGCTATGTTTACTAATGACAATTTAAAATATAGATTGAGACAAATTAGATGCATAAGTTATTTAATACCATTTTTTTGTTTTATTATTATCAAAAGTTATGTATTTTTTATGATTAAAGACTTTCTTTCTCAGTCTTTCTTTAATTTTCATAATGTAATATATATTACATTATGAATTATATAATGTATTTTATGCGATTATTTTAATTTCGTTCCATAGAGTTATATATGTTATTGTATATTACATATTGTATTATATCATATATTATACAAGAAAATCTTTGTATTAATTTAATTTTTATATATCAAGTAAATTTTTTACAATATTTAGTTTGTTATATGTATTATATAGTATCATATATTTAATATTATTAATTTATGTAATATATGTTAAAATACTCCTTTTATTTATCCATATTCTATTATATACTATTTTATATATTTTATTTTTTATTATATTATATATTGTATTATAAAAAATATTATTTAGTATATTTTATATTATACATTGAATTATTTATATACATAATATTATAATGTATAATTAAAATAATAATATGTAATAAATTATAAATAATATTTTGTATTTAGTTTTATATGATATTTCAAAATACTTGTACTACTACACATATTAAATATTTTATTGGTTAGAATATATTATATATTATACATATAATTTGTAATACAATATAAAAGATAAATATATATTATAATAAATTATATAATATACTAAATAAAATAATTTAATATATACATATTATTAATAATATTGTATATAATAAGCAATAAATTGTATATTAGAATAATAAATACATTATTAAATATAATTGAAAATATTTATAATGATATATTATACAATATTTTTTATAATGTAATTTATAATTCAATTACAAATAAACTATAAAATATATTATATAAGTTATTTAACATATATAATACCATAAAAAATATACTATAAAATTTAATCCTAAATAGTATTAATAATATTAATAAAAATATATTTTATTTTGTATTTAAAATTATAATATAAATATTAATACTAAAATACATAATCATACCATATACAGTATAATTTACATGTACATATATGATATATTCTACAAAATACTTATAATATAAAATATATTTTAAAATATATATATAAATAATATTAGAAATAAAAGTATATAATAAAATACAATGTAAAATATAAGATAAAATTTATGTAAAAATACTAATTA
>CAOKET010000039.1 GCA_948467605.1 uncultured Mycoplasmatota bacterium
CAAGATTAGATGCAGCAGAGAAAAAAGGATTAGAACGAGGAATTGAAAAAGGAATGCTTGAAGGAGAAAGGCAAGAAAAGCAGTCAATAGCAAGAACTATGTTAAAAGCAGGAGAAGATATAGAAAAAATAATGTTATATACTTGTTTAACAAAAGATGAAATTGAATTGTTGAAGTAAAAAAAGGTGAGTGTGTCCTAAATTCTGTGTAAATGGAAGCTTTCTACGATAGAAGCAAGAATTATTTACAGACTCAAAAAAAGGTATAGATTTTCTATATCTTTTTTTATCCAAGCATTAACCATTCTGGTTTAAACATCATTAATGCTCCTATAATGATCATTATTATACCCCCAATTAAGTGAGAAAGTTTTCCATATTTAGTTGATATTCCTGTTACTTCTAGTGTTTTCATTGAAATTACAAATACAATAATATCATCTAATAAGAAGAATAAAATGTATATAAGTATATATATAATATATGATACTTTGTTTAAGTTATTAGATGCTAAAAGGGAAGTGAAAGCAACTGGAAGTCCCGCAGAACAAGCAAGTTCTACTATATTTACAGAAGCCGCTAGAATCATTATTCCAATAAGTGCTAAAACAAATGATTTGTTATTAACGATTCCTTTTATTTTTGTAAAATATTTTTTTCTTTTTTTCTCATCTATTACTGTGCATCCATAATCATCTGTAATAGTCTTTATAAAACTCCATAGATTTAAGAATCCACCTACAATTGCAACTAATGCTATTAGGATTTTAATCCATGGTATTGTTTGAATAAATGTTGTAAAATTTAGCCATGCTACCATAAATAGTAGATAAACAATTGCTGATGTGGTTAGGAAGGTTAAGCCTAATATCCATCTTTTCTTTTTATCTTTCATTGTTATAAGCATACTTATTAGGAATAGTAGGATCCACATAGCACATGGATTAAATCCATCAATTGCACCCATTATAATAGATACTATTGGAAGAGAAAAAGATTTAAGGTCGATTTTTTTATTTATTATTGGGATATTTATTAATACTTGATTTATATCTTCTTCTTTTATGTCATCATCTGATTTTTCTATATTATTAGTACTCTCTATTATTGAAAATGAATATTTTTCACTATTAGTAATGTCATCTATACTTAATATAATATCATCATTATTACTGTTTAATGCCATATTTATATTGTATTTTAGTAGGTTTACTGTTGTTCCACTAGAATATCCAGATATGCTAGTATTATTAAGTATGGTAAATGGTACTCCGTTTATAGTTGTATTTAATTTATTTGCAACCATAGTCGCAAGTTCACTGTTATTAGAATCATACCATATTTCATACATGTATACTTTTATTGGATATTGGTTCTTTAAGTATTCTAATTTTTCTTTTAATTGTTCACAGTGTGGACATCCTTTACCATAGAATAAATAGATGTTAACTTTTTCTTTAGCAAGTGTATTGGGAATCAATAAAATAAATAATACAAGTGCAAATAGAATGTGTTTAAATATTTTCATTTTATACTCCTTTGTTTTTATATTTTTTAATTTCCTCTTCTAATTCTTTTAAACTTTTTTCTCCTGTTAACCTAGATAGTTCATTATCATTGTCATCTAAAAAAATAGTAACAGGTAGTTTATCATTAATATTAAATTTTTCTACTTCCTCATTGTTCATATCTACATCATAGTCTATTATATCAAGAGTATACTTTTCTTTTATTTTTTTCCACACTTGCCTCATAACAAGGCAACCAGGACACCAAATTGCACCTATTTTAATTATTTTCATTTTTCCTCCTAATGATTAATTGGTTATAGCATTTATCAAAAACCTCCATAAATTTTTCTATTTCATCATCTGTTGTTAAATAAGATATACTAATTCTTAATGTTGATTCTGCTATTTCCTTATTGTTTGTAAGTGCCATTACTGAATTTGAAATAGTATTACTTTTTGAACATGCACTTTTAGTTGATATGTAGATATCTTCCTGTTCTAAAGCATGAATAAATGTTTCTGGTTTTACTTTTAGAATACTAAAATTTAGTATATGTGGTATCGAGTTATTTGTACTATTTATAACTATGTTAGGATATTTAATCAAGAACTCTTTTAGTTTTAGATTTAATGCCTCTACATGTTTATAATTACTATCAATACTTTCGCAAATTAATTTTAGTGCTTTTGACATAGATGCTATAAGTGCAGTGGTTGGTGTTCCACTTCTATATGGGGTTATACTTTTTCCTCCATTTATTAGTGGTTCAATGACAATATTATTTTTTTTAATTAAACATCCACAACCTTTCATAGCATAGATTTTATGTGATGAAAAACTAAAAAGATCGATATTTTTTAAATCAACTTTTATTTTTCCGATTGCTTGAGTTCCATCTACATGTAAGTAGCATTTTTTGTATTGTTTTACAATTGAACTTATTTCATCAATATTTTGTTTAATTCCTATTTCACTATCAACTAGTGCAAGTGTAACTAGTATAGTATCATCTCTTATTAATGATTTTAAATGTTCTAGATCAATTAGGCCATTTTTATCTATATTAACTATATCAATTTCGTATCCAATATTTCCTAATGAGTTTAGTGCCCCAACTACAGATGAATGCTCTAGTGGGGTTGTAATTATGTGTTTACCTCTATTTGAGTATTTAAGCGCTATTCCTTTAATTGCTAGATTATTTGATTCACTAGCGCCTGATGTGTATATTATTTCTTCATCCGATAAATTAAGTATATCAGAGATTTGTTTTGTTGCTGCTTTTATCAAATTATTACTTTCTGTACCTAGTTTATGTAATGAATTAGGATTTGCAAAGTAATTTATACAAGTTTTATTAAAAGTTTCTAACACATCCTTATTTATTGGTGTAGTTGCCGAATAGTCTAAATATATCATATTATCACCTAATAAAATTATAACATATAATAAAAAAAGATTAGTTAATCTTTTTAGTAAAATATTTTATATATTCTTCAATTGAGGACTTTGGTAATGAATTATTGTCGTTATTTTCTGGAAAATTTAGTGTTATACCTTTAAAGCTTGTTTGAAATGAGTCAAATATATTATTTGAATAAACAAATCTATTATTATGTATTGTTACTAAGGCAGATAACGCAATATAAAAACATTCAATTTCATCGTAATTTGGATATTACTTAAGCATTATTAATATTGTATGTAAGGTTTCAACAACTTCCTTTTCATACAATACATCTTAGTTTATTTATTAAAATTCTATATGAATTATTTGAAGGATTATTAAGGAATCTATATATTGTAATACATATAAAATATTTTAGTTTCTCTTTCCTGCATTCTTTTTTTTAGTCATTTAAAATTATTTATTTATACAATTATTTCATCTAATGTATTGTCATATTCATTAACCTTTATATACCATATATTTTTACTACCTTTTTAATAGTGCATTTAAAGAGTCATCTATTTTTTTCATTAATTCTTTATTGCTTGTTGGTACCTCACTGCTAGGTATATATGTTATATTTTTAAATTTCATAGTGTCTGTTATTGCCAAATGCTTAAAATATTCTCTTCTTTTAATTTGTAAAGTTGCTATATCTAATACCGTTTCATAGATTGCGGTTTTAAGTAAAATATCATTTTGATTTCTTCTTAATAGCGCTTTTATTTTTCTTAAATTCTCATGTTGATATTTTGCTTCTTTTTTTAATGAAGTTAACTCTTGTAATAGAGTTTCATTATAAGAATAATAAAGAAAGGAATATAATATATATTTTAATTGACACTCTGTATATATTCTTATATCTTTTTTCGCGTGACATATAAGTTCGTCACAAAAATTTTTAATTAGTTCTATTAGAACTTCCATAAATTTATTGTCAAAATCATTTGTTTTAACAGACCTTAATTGTCCATAATATTCTTTTAATAACATAGTATCACCAAAACCTTATGTTATTTATAATAACATTATAAATAAGAAAAATCAACTTAATTTTATTTATACTTATTGTAAAAATAGAAGATTTATAGTTGTATTTAAATTTAATAAAACTACAAACTTTATAAAATAGAATAGATATAATAACAAAAATAAAAGATATGACTAATAAAAAAT
>CAOKET010000040.1 GCA_948467605.1 uncultured Mycoplasmatota bacterium
CAAGATTAGATGCAGCAGAGAAAAAAGGATTAGAACGAGGAATTGAAAAAGGAATTGAAAAGGGGATTAAACAAGGCATAGTTGAAGGAGAAAGACAAGAAAAGCAGTCAATAGCAAGAATTATGTTAAGTAAAGGTTTAACTATTGATGTTATATCAGAATGTACAGGACTTACAAAAGAAGAAATAGAATCACTTAAATAAAATTAAAATTTAATGTTTTTTTGTTAAGTCATGTACTTTTTTTCTTTATTTAATTGATTAATATGTATCTTGCGTATATAATTAGATAAGAGGTGAGTTAGATGATTATACAAAAACCTAAAGGAACGTATGATTTATTTGGTGATGAGGGTAAAAAAGTATTATATTTAGAAGACTTATTAAAAGCATTAATGCAAAAGTATAACTATGAATATATTAAGACTCCTTTATTTGAGGTAAGTGAATTATTTCATAGAGGAGTAGGTGAAACATCTGATATTGTTTCAAAGGAAACATATGATTTTGTTGATAGAGGCGAAAGGAAAATGACTCTTCGTCCAGAGGGAACAGCAGGTGTTGTGAGAAGTTTTATTGAAAATAAAATGTATGGTAGAGCAAGTCAACCAACAAAATTGTGGTATTTTGGTCCTATGTATAGATATGAAAGACCACAGTCTGGTAGATATCGTGAATTTTATCAATTTGGTGTTGAAGCATTTGGTAGTAGTGATCCATTATTAGATGCTGAAGTTATAAGTATACCAGTTAACTTTTTTAAACTATTAGGGCTTAGGGGAGTAAGGGTAAATATAAATACTTTGGGTGATATAGAATCTAGACAAAACTATAGAAAGGCTTTAATTAACTATTTTAAACCTCACATTGATTGTTTATGTTGTGATTGTAAAAATAGACTTGAAAATAATCCGCTTAGAATATTGGATTGTAAGGTTGATCACGATTTGGATATTATGAAGAATGCTCCTAAGATTTATGATTATTTGAATGAGTCTAGTAAGAAACATTATGAAGAAGTTAAAAATTATTTATCAAGTTTAGATATAGAATATATTGAAAACCCTAATATAGTAAGAGGACTTGACTATTATACACATACTGTCTTTGAAGTAGAGGCGAATGTAGAAGGCTTTGGTGCTCAAAATGTGTTATGTGGTGGTGGAAGATATAACAGTTTAGTAGAGGCTGTTGATGGTCCATCTACTCCTGGTGTTGGATTTGCACTTGGATTAGAAAGGGTTTTAACTGCATTAGAATTTGAAAAAAAAGAACTTCCTATAGAAGATAAACTAGATGTCTATGTGATACCAGTAACGGAAAAAGAAAAAGAGTATTCAATTAGTTTAGTTAATACACTTAGAATGAGTGGTTTTAGTGTTGATATGGATTATATGTCTAGAAATGTTAAAGGTAATTTTAAACAAGCAGACAGGCTATGTGCTAAAGTAGTAATAATAGTTGGAGAAGATGAAATTAATCAAGGATATTTAAGTATAAAAAATAACATTAACAATACAGAAGATAAAATAGATAATGATTATATTATAAATTATTTAGATGAGGTTATAGAGGAAGTGGAATAAAAATGATTAAAATAAATGAAGTAAATAAATACTTTGATAAGGAAATAGTAATACAAGGTTTTGTAGATAATATTAGAAATCTTCAATATGTACAATTTGTAATATTAAGAGATGATACTGGAAAAGTACAAATGACTATAGAAAAAGAAGATGAAAAAAATAAAGAATTAGTCAGCATAATTGATAGTTTATCTTTAGAGAGTACTTTAAAGGTAAAATGTATCGTAAAAGAGGCACCTAAAGTAAAATTAGGTGGTGTAGAACTTATACCATTATCTATAGAAGTTACAAGTACTTCTTTGAGTGAACTTCCTATAGATTTAAAGTTTAAGGATAATTCTTTAAGGGAAACTAGGTTGGATTATAGGTTTTTGGATCTAAGAAGAACTGAGAATAATCTATTATTTAAATGTCAATCATATATCGAAAGTATGATGAGAGAATATTGGTATAATAATGGATATGTTGAAATACATACTCCTAAGATAAGTGCTAAAAGTGCTGAAAGTGGTGCAGAACAATTTAAGTTAGACTATTTTGGTGAAGAGGCAGTGTTATCACAATCACCACAGTTTTATAAGCAGATGGCAATGGCTAGTAATTTTGGAAAAGTATTTGAAATAGGACCTGTATTTAGAGCAGAGAACTCTCATACTTCATACCACGCTACTGAAATACTTATGTTAGATGCTGAAATATCTTGGATTGATTCATACGAAGATGTGATGGATGAAGAAGAAAATTGGATTAGATATTTTATGACGAAACTAAAAGAAAAGTATGGCGAAGAAATAAAAAATGTATATGGTGTTGAAGTATCGGATGTTAGTAATAAGTTTCCTAGAATTAGTTTTGAAGATGCTAAAAAGATTATAAAAGATGAATATAATTATGTTGGTGAAAAAGATGATGATTTAGAACGTAAAGAAGAAGAATTAATTTGTAAATATGTTAAGAAAAAATATAATTCAGATTTTGTATTTATAACTAATTTTCCATATAGTGCTAGAAGTTTTTATGTTATGAAAGATGAAAATGGTGTTACTCAAACCTATGATTTATTGTTTAAGGGTGTTGAGATAACTAGTGGTGCTAAGAGGGAACATAGGGCTGATGTATTAGAACGTCAAATAATAGAAAAAGGGTTAAATCCAAAAGATTTAGAGTTTTACATAGAATTTTTTAAATATGGTTGTCCTCCACATGGTGGATTTGGCGTTGGTTTAGGAAGAATAATGATGCAAATATTTGAAATAGATAATATTAGAGAGGCTACTTTCATTTATCGTGGTCCTACTAGATTGAATCCCTAAGGAGGTATTTTATGAGTTTAAATCATTTAGCAATTATAATGGATGGAAATAGAAGATGGGCTAAAAATAAAGGATTACCAATAAAACTAGGTCATAAAGCAGGTGCTAAGGCATTTGAGAATGCAATAGAAAACTGTGCTAATCTAGGTATAAAAATTTTAACTGTTTATGCTTTTTCAACTGAAAATTGGAAAAGAAGTGAAGAAGAAGTAAATACATTAATGGATCTTTTAAAGGACTATTTGGGTAAAATGCAAGAAAAATTAAAAGATAAAGATGTTAAAGTTAATGTGTTAGGTGATATATCTGCATTTTCTCCTGATTTAATAGAATCGATTAATAGATTACAAGATATGACAAGAGATAGAAGTGGATTTACTGTAAATATTTGCCTTAATTATGGTAGTAGGGATGAAATAGTTCACGCTGTTAAAAAAATAATTGATAGTGGTATTTCTAGTGAAGAAGTAAATGAAGAACTTATTTCAAACAGTTTATATACTAAGGGTATGCCTGATCCAGATTTACTAATTAGAACTAGTGGTGAAGTTAGACTTAGTAATTACCTTTTATGGCAGTTAGCATATACTGAATTTTTATTTATAGATAAGAACTGGCCTGATTTTGATAAATCAGATATTGAATATGCTATTGAAATATATAACAAAAGAAATCGTAAATATGGAGGATGTTAAATATTTTTTAGATATTTAATATTATAAAGTTAAAAAATTACAAGAAAATAAACTTGTAGTTTTTTTGTAATAAAATATTTATATTTTAAGCATATACTGGATAAAATAAATGTAAATGACGCTTAGATATATGTTGAAATATAATATTATGAACTGTATAATTTAGTTATAGTAGGAG
>CAOKET010000041.1 GCA_948467605.1 uncultured Mycoplasmatota bacterium
TTGTCATGATTATAATATCACATTTTTTATGATTTGACAAAACTTAGATAAACACATATTATATATTTTTTTACGCTTATTTAATACAAGTAATTTATTATAAAAGGAAAGATTTTAACGTCTTTCCCCTTAAATACTATTTTTCAATATTAATTGTACCATCATCAAATTTATAAATTACATCACATAAACCCTCTATATCTTCTTTAATATGAGATGCGATTATTATAATTTTATCTTGATTAACTAATTGTTTTAACAATTCCCTTAATTTTTTTGCAGTTTTTTCCTCTATACCATTGAATGGCTCATCAAAAATCATAATTTTTGGATCTTCCATCAAAACCTGTGCAATACCTAACTTTTGCTTCATACCAAGTGAATACTTAGAATATTTTTTATCCTTTTCACTAGTTAAATTAACATCATCTAATGCTTTTAAAATCTCTTTCTCACCAATTTTTTTCTGAATTTGCGCTAGTAAATCTAAATTTTCATATCCAGTCAAGTCTGGTATAAAATTTGGCTTTTCAATTAATGCTCTAGTACTAGGTGGAAACTTTTTTTCTTTTATTATATTAACCCCATCAAATAATATCTCGCCAGTTGTTGGAGTATAAAAACTACATATCATTTTTAACAATACACTTTTTCCAGAACCATTTCTTCCTATAAAACCATATATTTTACCACTTTCAAATACTACATTTATATCATGTAATACATTAACACTTTTATAACTTTTAGATACGTCTTTTAATTCAATTTTCACAAGTATCACTCCTCACTTTCAAATAAATTAATATATAATTTTCTATTAATCATAACAATCAATATAAACATTAAAAAATATAAAATTAATAATATATAAATATTCATACTAACAATATTTGTTGGTATTTTAAATATATTTATAAGTACTACACATAAAACCATTAATATTATAAAACTATATTTAGAAAATATTGTATATAATAATACTACTAAATTTTCTATTAATAATACAAATATTAAGTTTTTAATAAATACAAATACATTAATTTCTATATTACCATTTATTAATATAAGATATAAAACTATAGTTATAATATATGAAATAGATAATAATAATATAGAAATTGTTAAAATACTAAATAATTTACATAAAATCCATTTTCTAGAGTCTATTCTTAAAAATAAATTAGAAGGACTATTCTTAAAATCATTTATAAATAACTGTAGTGCTATAAAACAATGTATTGATATATATAGAACAAAAACTATTAAATTTAACCATAAATCTAGTTTAAAATCACAATTAAGAGTCAAAGTTTCTAGTATCAAATTACTACTAGTTTCCTCTTGTATAAAATAATTATATATAAAATATAATATCGTTGTTAATATATAAGTAAATATAAGTTTTTTATGATTTTTAATAAAATATGATAAATCATTTATATAAATATATTTCATCATTCACCTATTTGTTTTATCCTATTTTTTGCTATATTAAATAAAACCAAACCTATAATTAACAACATAAATATATATAATATAGAACATGCAGATTCTAAAGCAAAACCACTATAAAATTGAACTCTAAAATACGAACAAAATACTAATGGTATATCAGAAATAGAATTTATTACATGTGAATTATATGGATAAAATATAAATACAATCCATAATAATACATTAATGAATATTGCACATTTAGAATTTACTAATTTAATTAAACAAGCATTGATTAGAGATATTATACTAACTATTATATAAAATCTAAACATATAAAATACTATATATAATAAATTAGGTATGTTATATGATATTCCATAAATATCATATTTTTTAATAATAAATTGATTTCCAAAAAAATTTAAGAATATGAGAGATACTAATAAATTAATTATAAAAAGTATTGTATTGCTTATTAAAATATTTTTTATTAATTGAATCAAATATTCCTTTTTATTATTAAATCTAATTATATAACAACTATTCTTTTCAAACATATCATATGTATTAATAGTATTAACAAGTATTAATGCAAAAAATGCAATATCATAATATTCCTGTGTAAATATATCCATAATAGCACTTATATAATCACTATTACGTGCCAAATAAGCAGCACCAAAAAAATTGCAACATATTACAAACAATATTATTAATTTAAACCTATAATCATTTAGTAAATACTTTATATTTTCTTTTATATATTTAACTTTCATTTGCAACTATAACACCTTCTTTATTTCTATATGTCCTAATTAATATTAATAAAGATATAATTACTAGTGAAAGTGAATATACAACACTAAGTACTAAATTACCAATATAATTATCAATATAATAATAAACCCAAAGACTATTTGTCACATTTAATAATTCAGATGCATATCTAATTCCCAATCCTAATTCTAAAAAATATACACCGACAAATATCTCAGTAAACATAAATACAATTATATATGCGATAAGTGATCCAACTATAGTTACTACAATATTTCTACTCCTTTTAGCAATAATATACCCAATATTTATCCAAAACATTCCATGTAGTATAAAATTTATAAAATATACAATTAAAAACTGTGGTATTATATCTATATATTGTGCAAGAGGACTTTGAAGTAAATCTAAATCAATTGTCTTTTGGATATCTAAATGACCACTAAGTATCCAAGCCCCTATAAATACTATAACTAGCATTATTGGGAATAATAAAGTAGCCCTATATGATTTTAATAAAGACTTTATTAGAAATTTTTTATACTCCATCCTAGTTAAAATATTTTTTATATATCCCGACTTTAATTTTCTATGAAACTCATATATTGCCGCTAGTATTATAAAAACAGGCCCAAATATTTGAAAATATGTAATACTATAATGAGTTGTTATATCAAAATATGCAGATAATCCATCTTTTTTTTGACTCTCTGGAGTTGCATTTTTCCAATCTATACATGCCTCTTTAAATTCTTCACCACTTAAATCACCAGACTCACATCTTTCCATAATCTCATAATAAACATCTACATGTTGCTTAAGAAAAATTCTATATTCATTACAAGCATAAAGTGCCCATAAAATTAAAATGAGTAGTACTATTATAAACATCTTATTTTCTTTTAATTTTAATCTCATTTTTTTCTCCTTAAATAAAATAAGGTAGAAGAAGAATAGTTTTATTTATAATTATTATTTTTCTATATTTTTTTAATTTTAACGGTCAAAATACCAAATTCCAAAATAATGTATTGTTTTATTACTACTTGATTTTGCTCTTATTTGAAGTTCATAAGTTGCTGGTGAATTATTTTGATCTCCCCAATCTATTGTTACATCATTTGGAGAAGATTTCCAATCTGAATAATCTAAAGAACCAGTTGTTCTTTTAGTCCTTGCCTCAACAGGTTTAATTTCACTTGTTCCATCTTCTCTAGTTCCAGTTGTTAATAGATATTGATATCCATTTTGTAATTTTTCTTGACTCTCTGAATTCCAAATTCCTCTATACTTAGGAATTATTACATTTGTATAACCCTTTACAAACGCACTAGCATTACTTACTGCAAATAAACATGATACTACAAATGCTACTAGTAATCCTTTTATAAATTTCATATTAATTTTAACACCTCTTTAAAATATTTATAAAATCTATTCTTCACTACCAACTACATTTGATAAAGTACTAGATACTGCGTAAGCAACCTTATCGACAAAATTATACCATGTATAATGTTAAACATAAAGATTTTAGATTTAAATAATTTAAAA
>CAOKET010000042.1 GCA_948467605.1 uncultured Mycoplasmatota bacterium
CTTAAATAATGTAGGATTATTTTTTCTAGATAATTCAACATATTTATCAATAATATATTGGATTCCTTTTCTAGTAAATTTATTATTATACTTATTTTTAAATAGATACTCATCACCATTTATAATTTCAAAATCATTGATATACTTCCCAATAATTTTTTTCACCCCACAACTGATAGGAACTAAACGTGCTTTATTACCTTTTCCAATTAATTCAATACTTGAATACTCATTTATTCTTAGATTATTAAGTTTTAAATCAATTAATTCCTGAACTCTACATCCAGTTTCATATAATAAAGTTAAAATTGTAAAATCACGGTATTCATTCATTTGTTTTAAATTTGGAGTAGATAACAATATCTTTATTTCATCAATACTCATATATGATACAATAGATATTGGAGTTTTCTTTGTTTTAATGCTTAAAATCTGGTTACATAAGTCAAAGCAAGATAACTCTCTTTTTTGTATATATTTAAATAATGAATGAATGCAAGCCAACTTTTGATTTCTAGTTGAAATAGATATATTTTTTTCTGTTTCTAGTTGTAATAAAAATTCCTCAATTAAATCACTATTAATATCCTGAAATGTAATATTTTTTCCAATAGAATTAATGTAGCTAATTAATTGAATAATCGTTTTACTATAAGATATAATTGTATTATTAGAAACTCCAATTTCTTTAAGTAAATATTTATTAAAATAATTTTCTATATAATAACTCAAATTATGTTTCATTTTTCTACCTCAGGAAATATTTTTCCAAAACATTCATTATTTAATTTTTCTATATTTTGATGATATTTAGGTATTAATCTTAAATAATATTCTGTTTCTTTGATTCCTTTATGACCCAAATATTTTGATAATATTGGTAGTGAAGTGTACATATCAAACCCTTTTTGCATCATTTGTTCTAAAGAATTAATGGCAAATGTGTGCCTTAAATCATGGATTCTTGGACCTAATTGATTTTCCCTTTTAGGAATATTGCTTAGCATAAGAACTTCTTTAAAAATCTGTTGAACAGTTTGTTTTCTTATTTGATTATTGATATTATTTTTAAAAATAAAGTCATTATCATTACCAACATAAACTTTATCATAATATATATTTAATATTTTAAACATAGAAGCACTTAATACGATTAGTCGATTAGAATGATTTTTACTATTAACTATTCGTATACTATGATTCGTTAAATCAATATCCTTAAATCTTAAATTAATAGCTTCTGAAAGCCTTAATCCACAAGTATAATATAGTGAGAATAAAACTTTAAAGGAAATATAATTTTTATTTGTACTATTATCAATTAAATAGTCTATTGATTTATACATATTTTTTATTTGTTCTTTCGAAAATATATAAGGAATAAAATTAGAAGTGAATTTCATTTTATTTGGGTTAATATAAATATTATGATATCCTTCATTAATTAAGTATTTAGAAAATACATTTATAGCAATTACTCGCCTCATTTGGTTTGTTTTCTTTTCGCCATCTCGATATGAAATCCATTCATTATACAAATCCTCATTGATTTCAATATTATTACAATTCTTACTTTTAAAGAAATCATCAAGTTCTTTATATCTATAAATTATTGAAGCACCATAATCATAACCTTGAGCACGTTGATAGTTTATAAATTTTGGTAATATATCTTTAAATGGTCCATTAAAAATATTTAATTCATTAATCATAAGTAGGTACCTCTAAAGATAATTCTTTTAAATGTTTTTCATCAACTGTTAAATAAATTTCAGTTGTTTTAGTATTTGAATGCCCTAATATCGATGATATTGAACTAATAGGAATATTTTCATTTAATAAATTAGTTGCCAAACTATGCCTTAATGAATGTGGTCCATGATGTTTATTACTATAATCAATACCAGCATCATTCATATATTTAGTAATTTTTCTTTGCATTGAACTTGTTTTATATTTAGTATAAGGGGCACAAGTAGTTAAAAATATATATTCTTCATCATGATTGTTTTGCTTTCTTGCATTCTTTATATAATCCAACAAAGACAGTTTTACTTCATTAATCAATGGCAAAATTAATAAATTATTAGTTTTTGATTGAATAAAACTTACTTTATTATTTTTCCAATCAATATTTTCGAATTTTAAATGCTCTATATCACCAATTCTAATACCATAATATATTAGTAAAGATATAATAGCATAATCTCTTTTACCTATACTAGTCGTTGTATCAATTACATCAACAATTTTTTTGATTTCTTCATTTGTATAATAAGATAAAATTTCAGTAGGTGGATTTTTTCTAATTATTGGATATATTTTATTTCCACTTATTGAAACAATATTTTCTTGGTAAAGCCAGTTAAATATTTGTCTCAAATTAGTTTTGATTGTTCTTAATGTATTAATTTTTATATGAGTAAGAGTATTAACAAAATCATATATATTTTCACATGTTACTTGAGTAATATCATTTATACTAATATCAATAAAAAAATTAAATAACTTTCTAGCAGTCCATAATTTTCTTTCTTTACTTTTATATGAAATATTCAATACATTAATATATTCATTATATTTAGCATAGATATCCACATAATCATCAGGAATTGTAACCTTACTTTTTCTTTGATGAGATTTTAAATAAGAACCAGTACTATAAAATTCAAACAAAATTAGCAATGGTCTTATCGATCTAGTTTCATTTGTTGTATGATTATTAAAATCTATATTGTATTCAATCAATAAAAATTGTTTAATTACATCTATGCTTATATTAGTCAATCCTTTTGTTTTACAGTGTTTATAAAATTTATTAAGAACACTTCTTGTTTTTTGTATTGTTGATATACCATGATTTTCATTCACCATCCTTTCCAATAACTTTTTAATAGTCATATCTAATTCTTTTGTATCCATTTTTCATCATCCCTTTCTTGTATTCATGAATACAAGAAAGTATTATAAGTTATGTGAAGTTAAATCCAAAATAAAAGTCCTATTTATATAGGATTTTTTCTTCAACTTCCCATAATAATTAACTACCTATAACATTATTTATGTGAATATTCACATAACATGTG
>CAOKET010000043.1 GCA_948467605.1 uncultured Mycoplasmatota bacterium
TGGGCTCATTAAATTTAGATTATATAAATTTAGAGGGAAATTCAGTAACTTCTAGAGGAAAAATAATCAATAATGGAATGTTAGACTTAAGAAATAGTAATATTTATTTTTTACTATTAGACAAAAATAGTAGTAATAATCTTACAATTGAAAATAATATTATTTCTAATAAATTTCAAGTTCAATTAGAAGGTTGTGACGCCGTTTCACTTGCTTTTGTGAGAAATAATTATATTCAAGAAAATAACTTAATCACGATAGAATTATTAGGAGATATGACGAAAAATGTAATATTATATAAAAATAATTATATAATGAAGAAAAATTTTAATATTCCTTTTCCTAATCAATTAAGTATTGAAGCAGGAACAAATTTAAATTTAGAGAATTACAGTATGATTGTAGAGGGGTTTCTAAATTTATGGGGAAATAATGAGGAAAACGTAAATATCAATTATAATATTGGAAGCGGATCTAGAAAAATTTTTTTAAATATTAAAGATAGTGGTTGGGTAGATGCAAAATATACAAATATAACAAATATCAACAAAAACCAAACCTCAATTGCTTTTGATATTATAAAAAATGATGGAACATTAGAAATGGATCATTCTAATTTATTAGTTTCATCATCTGTACATCAAGGAAATCTAACAAATAATTATAAAATAAAATTAACAAACAGTACACTACCATATCGTTTGATTATCAATGAAGAAAGTAATGTACAGCTAATAGAAAATAATGTGATTCAACAAGGTTTTGAAGTTTCATTTGGAAGCAGAGATGATACTAAATTCTTAAATATTAAAGAAAATTATAATAGTAATGGAGATTCCAAACAAATTTTCTTATTAAATTCTCCAAGTTCAAATGTAAAATTATCAAAACATGAATATTTAGTAAGGTATAGTAAAAATATATCTATACCTGAGAAAAGCATTTTTGAAGTAGAAGCAGGGACAGTTATAAAACTGTCATATGGAAGTTCTATTTATATTTCAGGAGTATTAAATTTAAGAGGAAGTAAATCAGAACCAGTTTTGATAACAAATGAAGATGGAGATATTGATAGAACTTGGACTGCTATTCGTGTTAAGGAGACAGGAACGTTGATTGCAAATAACGCAATCATAGAGTATGGCGGTTGGAGAAATCCAGAACATCCTATTGATGTTTATGGAAAATTGATTATGTGGAATTGTCAAATATCTAATCATGCAAATAATGAAGGTATCTATTTTTATGAAGGAGCAGATTCAGAACAAATTTTAATCAATAATGCCATATTAGGCACTGTACAATCAGAAATTCCTGTTTCAGCTCCATATAATTATTGGGGAGCAGAAAATGGACCGAGAAGAAGAGATCCTAATACAAATAATTATATAGGTAACGGTTCTACTATTATTGGAGATGTTGATTTTACCCCTTATACCACAACCTGGATAAAAAATGATATTGATTCTTATGAATTTTTAACAAGTACAATCCCAGAAATGCCTTATTATGGAAGAACAGGAGTAGATTTCTATACAGGAAATTATGGAAAACAATATGTTGATTTTGAATTATCTAGCAATATTGAATTAGATATTAGTAGAACTTATAATTCTAAGAGCACAGAAAATGGAATTTTAGGTTATGGTTGGACTTTTGGATTATCATCTAAAATAGAAAAACATCCATATATAGATAATTCATATATTGTTTATTTACCAAATGGTTCTATTGATATTTTTACAAAGCAAGAAGATAATACCTATAAATCTAAATATAGTCGTAATTCATTTGAAATAGTAGATAATAAATATGTTTATAAAAAACAAGATCAAACAATTTATACTTATAGTAATAATGGTAATTTAGAAAGTATTATTGATAAATATGACAATAATATTAATTTAGTTTATAATAATGGATTATTAACTGAAATTATAGAATTTAATAGAAAATATACATTAGAATATAATGAAAATAATTTATTGTCTAAAATAACTGATCCAATAGGTAGAACAGTAAAATATTATTATACAAATAATTTGTTAACAAAAGTAACAAATGTAAATAATATTGATACAATTTATACTTATAATGAATCTAATCAGTTAATTGAAATAAAAGAGAATAATAATATTGTATTAAAATTAGAATATATTATTGATGGTTATTATAAAAATAGAGTTTTAAAACAAACTGATGAAACAGGTAATGTTATTACTTATAGTTATGACAGTACAGAACGTCTAACAACTGAAACTGATTCTAGTAATAGAGTTACTAAGAAATATTTTGATGCAAATGGGTATATTATAAAAAGAGTAAATCCAGATGGAACTTTTACAACAACAACATATAATCTAATAAATGGTAGCAATTTATATGGAGAAGTATCATCATCTACCAATATTAACTCTGCAACAATTACATATTTAAGAGATGAATTAGGTAGGATAACAGGCATAACAAATCCAGATAATACAGTAAAACAATATTTCTATAATGATAAAAATAATGTAATAAAAGAAATTGATGAATTAGGTAATGTAACTGAGTATATTTATGATACAGATGGTGTTACTTTGTTAAAAGAAGTAAAATTATTAAATGAAACTAGTTATTCTGAAGAAGCAGATCAAAATTTATTTGTTATTACATCTTATACTTATTATAATCCATCAGAAGTAAGTAATATCAAAGGACTTATTAAAACAATAAATGGAAAAGATGGACTTATTACTTATACTTATGATAATTATGGAAATATAAAAACAAAAATAGATGGTAATAATATAGAAACTGTTTATACAAGTAATAAACTAGGGTGGGTTTTAACAGAACAAGCAAATAATCAATATTTAATAGAGTATGAATATAATAATAATAAAAATATTCTTAGTATCAAAAAAGATAATAAAATATTAGAAAAAACAGAATATAATTATCAAAAT
>CAOKET010000044.1 GCA_948467605.1 uncultured Mycoplasmatota bacterium
TGAAAAAGAAATTTTTTGGGATTTTGTTGATACAAATTTTGATTATACAAAAGAAGAAACACAACAACTTTTTGAAGAATTTATAGATAAACACTATCGCGATTTTTATAATGAATTTCTTGATAATGAATATCTTGAATATCTTGATAATGAAGAATTTATTGATAATGAATTTCTTGATAATGAAATTGAAGATATGATTTATGAAGAACTTTTTGAAAAATATATTGAAAAATTTTTTGAAGAAAAGGGACTTAGTATTTATGAATAAGGAGTTTTAAAAATGGAAAATTATATAAAATTTTTAAAAGAAAAAGAAGAAGAATTAAATAGTATATGTAGAGAGAAGGGCTTTGAGGTAACAATAGTAAATATGTCTTGTAAGTATGATACTATATATGGAGGACTAATCTTTAAAAAATTAGATAATACTTACGTTTCTAATTTTACAATAAATTTTATATGGGAGTATTGGTATATGCGTAATTCTTATTATAATTCTATTGGTCTTCTTAACGAAAATGGTAGACATATTGATAATGTTAATTTTTATACTATTCCAAAATTAATATACAATTTCTTAAATGTAGATAATTTAACTTTTGTATGTGAATTTGAGGGTGGAAAGTATGATAAGAAAATACTATCAAAAGAAGAAATGAAAGAGTTTCCTATTTATAACAAAAAGTTATCTAAAAATTCTACCTTTATTGAAGTAACTCAATATATTCCCTTTACAAAAGGATATTTACGTTCATACCGTACTAGTATAGATTATGGTATAATTTATTATAAACTTATTGCTACTGAAAATTTATTGTGTTATTAATAATAGTAGTATTTGAAACAATACACAACCGTATAGGAAAGAAAAGAAAAAATTAATGTAAGATAAATATTAATTTAGGTTAAATTTTGATAATATGACTTTTACAAATCTTTCCTATATATGATATAATAATTTTGTTATGAAAGAAGGATTTATATGTTAGAGAAAACAAATTTAGATAAATGTAAGGAAGTAGCGAGATTATTTTTACATTGTGGATTAAAAGTAGTTAATAAAGAATTTAATATTATATCACACCCATTCTTAACGTACCCATATATACCTCATGAAAATAAAATAATAAATATATTGGAAAGTAAAGAAAATTATAATATTATGATAAAACATTTTGAAGATATAATTGATAAAGTTGACGATTTTGAAACATTTACAGTATTTATAACAAAACCATACTTATTATTTTTTTTAAAACATACAAAAGATTATTTAAGTATAAAAGATTTTGGGGAAACACTAATTACAAGTTGGATATCAGATGAAAATTCAAATAATAATGTAAATGTATCTCGAAAGGAATTATTAAGTTATTTTAAGGAAGTACCAAAAGAATATTTAATGGATAAAGAAGAATTAGAGGTTTATTCTAATTTAAGTGATGTTGTTGAAGTATATAGAGGTGTTACAAATTATAATAAAGATAATATAAAAGTTCTTTCTTGGACTTTAGATTTAGAAAAAGCAGAATGGTTTTCTCATAGGTTTGGAGATGTTGGATATGTTTATAAAGGTAAAATTAATAAAAAAGATATTCTAACATATTGTAACAGAAGGAAAGAAAAAGAAATTATATTAGATTATAATAAATTATATGATATTGAAGAATTAGAATAAGTAACGATTAAAAGTAGTTAGATATTTTAGTATTTAACTACTTTATTATTTATATTGTAACCTTTACAACTTCCCTTTATGTATCTTATTATTATATTAATATTAGATATATAGGGGGATTTAAAAATATGTGTATAAAGAAACTTAATAAAGACGAACGTTTGGATAATACCAATAAGAAAAATGTTTGTTTGGATAATAAAGAAGAATTACAAAAAGAGATACACAAAGGATTTTTAAACTTAAAAAATATATTTAAAGAATGTAATAGAAAATATTAGATGTTACAATTAATGATTTATGTAATATTTGTAAGGGGTTATTTAATAATGAATAATAAGAATGTAATCGAAAAATTAAAAGAAGAAGAAGAAATAATATATTTAGATGCCTTTTTTAAAGGATTTACAATTACTATTAATGATAATGGTAATAATAAAGGAATGATAACTTTATTTAAAAAATATGATAATGTAACTTATGTAGAGAAATTTGATATAGAAGGTGTAGGGGAATATCAAATTTCTATAAAAAAGAATAACAAAATATATGAAGATAGTATTTATTATAAAGATATTATAAAATGGTATTATAATTATTTATATTATGATAAGGTTACGTTTATATATATGTTTCGTGGTGGTAAATATAATAATATGACAATGACTAAAAGTGAATTAGAAGAAATAACAAATACAAAAATTTTAAAAGTAGGTAAGAAAGATAATTTTAATTTTAGAAATGAATTAAGTAATCAACCTAAATTAAATGAATATTTAAGTTGTATGTACTCTCATATGGATTATGGGATACTATTTTTTAGATATGAAACACAACAATATTATAATGATATGTCCCAATGATAAAGGATATATATTTTTATTTATTATTAGTAGTAAAAGTAATATAGTTGTAGGAATGACAAAAAGATAGTAAATTTAAAAGAAATATAAAAGAATATGATATTAGATATGTAGAAGGATAAAATTACTTTAAAGATAAATTATGAATAAATAAAGGATAGATTAAGTTTTAATGATAAGAAATATGAAGATTAATAGATATAAAGTAATTAATTATATAATAAGTAATTTGACTTAAAGTATATTAAGAAATTA